>NZ_JBWKIR010000001.1:506287-540653 GCF_056432605.1 Streptomyces sp. NPDC045022 | reverse complement strand
GCCGCTCCCCCGTGGCCACCGCCGCCGCGTGGTCCTCGATGGGACCCACCCAGGAGTTCCTGAAGACGATGTAGGTGACCCCGGAGTCCACCCCGCCGTCGCGCGGGTCGGCCCGGATGCCGAGGCCTCGGGCGGTGGCGTAGGAGGCCTCGCCGATGATGTCGCGCGGACCGGTGTCGCCGACGACGGCGTACCGCACCTGTCCCCGGTAGACGACCGCGGCGACCGAGCCGCCCCGGACACCGTACGCGCGGAAGTCCCAGAGGCGGCTCGGCGGCGGGACGACGATGTAGGGCAGCGACTCGGCGCTCAGATGGCGGCCGTCGGACTGCTGGAAGGCGGTGGTGGGGGCGAACACCGGGTCGGTGCGGCGGTTGCAGCGGGCGGAGGACCGCCCGTCGCAGTCGATGTCCAGGTCGGCCTTCCAGTAGACGGCGTCCCGGGTGCCGCAGACGGGCACGGTCGCGGGGCTGTCGGCGTCGGTGCGATACCGGCCCCGGGAGACCTGGGTGCACTCGCCCAGCCGGGCCAGCAGGTCGACTGCGGCGACGGCGCCCTCGCCGCGGGCCACGGACCTTTCCCGGGACGGGACGGCGGCGGCCGGGGCGGGCAGCGCCGCCGGCGCGAGCAGGGCGGCGCCGGCCGCGGCGATCGTCAGCGACGGGACACGCACACGCACGATGAGGGACCTCTCCTCGGGGACGCGGGGACAGCGAGGCCACTGTGGTGCGCGTCGGGCCGCCCGGCCACCCTGGCCGCACGGAAGGGGCCGGATGGAGCACGTTTCTGACACTCCATGAGGGGACCCGGCGCGGCCCTGGGGCCAGGAGGGGCGACAGGGGCCGAGGAGCTGGGCCGATGCCGGCCCAGGGCCCCCCGGCCGCCCGCGTCGGCGCGGGATCGGCGACGACAGCGTGTCCGCGCCTCAGACGTGAACTCCCCTGCCATCCCGGGCAGTTCAGCCATAGCGAGGCCAGCGTACTCGTGAGCCGTCCACGCAGCCCCCTTGATGTGCTCGCATCAGCGGGTCCATATTGGTCCGGACCTTTGTGTGATGTCGATGCCGTCCCCGGGGAGGCAGAGCCGTGCGACGCGTTCCCCTTCCGCTCCTGCCGGCCTGCGGGGCCCTGCTGCTGGTCGCGTCCTGCGGCTGGAGCCGGGGCGCCGACAGCGACGAGGGCCGGGCACCCGGCGCTCCGGCCGGGGTCACCGCGGCGGCGGGCAGCGCCACCAGCGTTCACGTGATGTGGAACGCGGTCACGGGCGACCCCGGCATCCGCTTCTACGAGGTGTATCGCGGCCCCACGAAGGTGGAGGACGTCCCAGGTTCGCAGCACATGGTGGACGTCACCAGGCTCAGGCCGTCCACCATGTATGCCTTCACCGTGCGTGCCCGCGACACTGAGGGGCGTCTCGGTCCGCCGAGCCGGGCGGTGCGGGCGCGCACACCCGCCATGGCGACGGCGGACCGCTCGGCACCGGCTCGGCCACTGGAACCCGCCGGGCGGGCCGTCGGCAGCCGCGCGGTCCAGTTGTCCTGGGGCGCGTCGCGGGACGACCGGGGCGTGGTGTCGTACGACGTCTACCAGGGCGGGGCGAAGATCCACAGCGTCGGCGGGGACCAGACCGCGACCGAGGTCACGGGTCTGCGCCCCGGCACCGCCTATGTCTTCAAGGTGCGGGCCCGGGACGCCGCCGACAACCTCTCCCCCGCGAGCGTCCCGGTCCGCCTCACGACCCCGGGTACCGACGACGGCCGCGACACCGCACCGACCGGCTTCACCGCCACGACCCACCGGGCCCGCGGGGCCTACTACATCGACCTGTCCTGGGTTCCACCGCGCACGGACGGCGTGATCACCGAGTACCGGATCCAGCTCGACGGCACCGCGGCCACCTCGCTGGTGTGGGGCGGCACCCCGCCGCGCGGCCGGGCCCGTTACAGCTTCTACGCGGGCGAGGCCGCCGGGGAGGAACACCGGGTGCGGCTGCGGGCGCGGCTGCCGGACGGAACGTGGGGCGGCTACTCGGCGGAGCGGACGGTGACCACGGGCGGCTGACGGACGCACCGCGTCGGCGTGTCGCCTTGCTCCGGACGAAGGAATCCGTCACCTGTACGGGCGCCTCCCGCATGCGGGGGTGCCCGGGACAGCGTTGGCTGCGGTGGAGGCAGCACGGACGTTTCCCTACCCTCGGCGGCGCATGGGACGTACCGCCAACCGTGCCGCTGGAGGCCAGCCCATGCCCAATTCGCGACTCCTCCGTTCCGGCCTGACCCTGGCGGCCGCCGCCACGCTCCCGGCCGCGCTCGCCTGGCCGTCCGCCGCGGCCTCGGGCATTTCCGTCAGCACCACCGGGTCCACCGTCTCGGTGGTCACGAGCGCGTGCACCCAGATCAACGGCACCTGGGGCAACGCGGCCCTGCTCACCAGCGGTCAGGCGAACTTCTCCCAGGGCCGCCAGGTGGCCCTGTCGGGCACGTCCGTCAGCCAGTCCGCGGCCTGGACCGGGGTGAGCCCGGGCACCTACACCGTGGTCGTGGTCTGCTCCAGCGGCATCACGGCGGGCAGCCAGTCGGTGATCGTCTCCGCGACCTCCGTCACCTCACGCCCGACGATCTCGGCGACGTCCACGGCGGCGCCCGCCCGGGGCGTGGCGGGCGGTCTGGGCGGCGCGGCCCGTGACTACGGTCCGCTGACGCTGGGCGTCGGCGCGGCCCTGGTCGGCGCCGGTGTCGTCGCCACGGGCTGGTTCCTGCGCCGCCGCTCCAAGCCCTACCGGCTCTGAGAAGCCGCCGCACCGGGTCCGGACCGCGGCCCTCGTCCTCAGCGTCAGCCCTCAACCCTCAGCCCTCAACCGGGCCGCGGCTCGCCGCTTCCTCGTCGGGCAGTTCGGCGAACTCCGTCAGGGCGTGCGTGAGCCACTGGGTCCAGAAGGTCTCCAGGTCGATGCCCGCCCGCAGGACCAGATGGCGCAGCCGGTCCTGCGGGGTGTCCCGGCCCGGCGGGAAGTCGCGCTTCTCGATCTCCTGGTACTCGGCCAACTGCCGCCGGTGCAGCTCCAGATGGCGGCGAAGATCGGCCTCCAGGCCCGCGGTGCCGACCACGGCCGCCGCGCGCAGCCGCAGCAACAGCACGTCCCGCTGCGGCTTGGGATCCTGCGCGGCGCCGGTCCAGCGGGCCAGTTCGGCACGGCCCGCGGGCAGGACCTCGTAGCTCTTCTTCTGCCCGCGGGCCGGCTGCTCGGACGGCAGCGTGCGGATCAGCCCCTCGACCTCCAGCCTCCCCAGTTCGCGATAGATCTGCTGATGCGTCGCGGACCAGAAGTAGCCGATCGACTTGTCGAACCGGCGCGTCAGCTCCAGCCCCGACGACGGCCTTTCCAGCAGGGCGGTGAGGATCGCGTGCGGGAGTGACATGGACTCATCCTAGGGACGCGCGCCACGGCCCCTACAGCGCCGCCGCCAGCTCGGTGCCCTGCTTGATCGCCCGCTTGGCGTCCAGCTCGGCCGCGATGTCGGCACCGCCGATCAGGTGGGCGCTGCGCCCGGCGGCGACCAGCTCCTCGTAGAGATCGCGGCGCGGCTCCTGGCCGGTGCACAGCACCACGGTGTCGACCTCGAGGACCGTGCTCTCCTCGCCGACGGTGATGTGCAGGCCGGCGTCGTCGATCCGGTCGTAGCGCACCCCGGGGACCATGGTGACGCCCCGGTGCTTCAGCTCCGCCCGGTGGATCCAGCCGGTGGTCTTGCCGAGTCCGGCGCCGACCTTGGCGGTCTTGCGCTGGAGCAGGTGGACGGTGCGCGGCGGGGCCGGCCGCTGCGGGGCGGCGAGGCCGCCCGGCGCCCGGAAGTCCATGTCGACGCCCCAGTGCCGGAAGTAGGTCTCCGGGTCCTCGCTCGCCTTGTCGCCGCCGTCGGTGAGGTACTCGGCGACGTCGAAACCGATGCCGCCGGCGCCGAGGATGGCGACGCGGTCGCCGACGGGGGCGCCGTCGCGCAGGACGTCGAGGTATCCGAGGACGCGGGGGTGGTCGACGCCGGGGATGTCGGGGGTGCGCGGGGTGACGCCGGTGGCGACGACGACCTCGTCATAGCCGTCCAGGTCACCGGCCTCCACCCAGGTGCCCAGGCGTACGTCCACGCCGTGCGCCTCGAGCTGGTGGCGGAAGTAGCGCAGGGTCTCGTCGAACTCCTGCTTGCCGGGGACCTTGCGGGCGACGTTGAGCTGGCCGCCGATCTCGCTCGCGGCGTCGAACAGGGTGACGGCGTGGCCGCGCTCGGCGGTGGAGACCGCGCAGGCGAGTCCGGCCGGACCGGCGCCGACGACCGCGACGCGCTTGCGCCGCCGGGTCGGGGAGAGCACCAGTTCGGTCTCGTGGCAGGCGCGCGGGTTCACCAGGCAGGAGGTGATCCGGCCGCTGAAGGTGTGGTCGAGGCAGGCCTGGTTGCAGCCGATGCAGGTGTTGATGGCCTCGGGCGTCCCGGCGGCGGCCTTCGCGACGAAGTCGGGGTCGGCGAGCATCGGGCGGGCCATGGAGACCATGTCCGCGTAGCCGCCGGCCAGCAACTCCTCGGCGAGTTCGGGGGTGTTGATGCGGTTGGTGGTGACCAGCGGGACGGACACCTCGCCCATGAGCTTCTTGGTGACCCAGGTGTAGGCGCCGCGCGGCACGGAGGTGGCGATGGTGGGGATGCGGGCCTCGTGCCAGCCGATGCCGGTGTTGATGAGGGTCGCCCCGGCCGCCTCGACGGCCTTGGCGAGGGTGACGACCTCCGGCAGCGAGGAGCCGCCCGGGACCAGGTCCAGCATGGACAGCCGGTAGATGATGACGAAGTCCTCGCCGACGGCCTCGCGCACCCGCTTCACGGTCTCGACCGGGAAGCGCATCCGGTTCTCGTACGAGCCGCCCCAGCGGTCCTCGCGGCGGTTGGTCTGCGCGGCGATGAACTCGTTGATGAGATAGCCCTCGGAGCCCATGATCTCGACGCCGTCGTAGCCGGCCTGCCGGGCGAGGCGGGCGGCGCGGGCGTAGTCGTCGATGGTCCGCTCGACATCGGCGTCGGTCAGCTCGCGGGGAACGAAAGGGCTGATCGGGGCCTGCAACGGGCTCGGCGCCACCAGGTCCTGGTGGTAGGCGTACCGCCCGAAGTGCAGGATCTGCATCGCGATGCGGCCGCCCTCGCGGTGCACGGCCTCGGTGATGGTCCGGTGCTCCTCGGCCTCCGCCTCGGTGGTGAGTTTGGCGCCGCCCTCGTACGGCCGGCCCTCCTCGTTGGGCGCGATGCCGCCGGTGACGATGAGCCCGACGCCTCCGCGCGCGCGGGCCGCGTAGAACGCCGCCATGCGCTCGAAGCCGTGCTCGGCCTCCTCCAGGCCGACGTGCATCGAGCCCATGAGCACGCGGTTGGGCAGCGTGGTGAAACCCAGGTCGAGCGGGGTCATCAGGTGCGGGTAACGGCTCATCGGGCCCTCCGTGCGCGGTGTCATCGCCTCTTGTTGTAGAGGAAGCCCGACCGATTATGCAACTAGTTGCACAACCACAGGGAGGTGACTCCAGCCACTCTGTACCTACTAGTATGTAAACAGACGTGACTTACGGCTGCTCCGAGAGGAAGTCCCCCATGCCCTTCGTCCGCATAGACGCGCTCGGCACCGACCCGGCCCGCCTCGACGCGCTCGGCGCGGCCGTCCAGGACGCCCTGGTGGAGACCCTGGATGTGCCGCCCGACGACCGCTTCCAGGTGCTGACCGGCCATGACGGCGTCACCAGCACACTGCGCTACGACGGCTACCCCGGGGTGCGCCGGGACGACTCGCTGGTGTTCGTCGCGATCACCATGCGCGCCGGGCGCGGCGCGGACCGCAAGCGCGCGATGTACCGGCGGATCGCCGAACTGGTGCACGAGCGCACCGGCACCGAGCCGCGCAACGTGTTCGTCACGGTCACCGAGAACGCGTCCGCCGACTGGTCCTTCGGCCACGGCCTGGCGCAGTACGCCCCGGCCGACGGCGAGCCGGCCGGGGCGTAGGGCTGGTTCCGCGCCGTCAGCGGCTCTCCAGGAGGAGATGCAGATCCCTCTCCTGGTCGCCGGAGGCCGCGCAGGTCTCCTGCACGCTGAACATCGAGTCCAAGGTGGTGCGGAACCGGTCGACGGCCCAGTAGCCGCCCTGGATGTCGGCCTGGACGGGCGAGCCCAGGTGGACCGGCGCGCACCCCTGTCCGCGGGCGTCCGCGACGTCGTACGTGCCGAGCCACACCATCGGGCGGGTCGCGTGGAGTTGCTGGGGATCCTCGTCCGCGCCCCGGTCGGACGCGAAGCAGGACCTCAGCGCCTCGAAGACGAGGCGGGCGTCCTCCTTGTCACCGCTGATCTCCACCGTGACGGTTTCCGGATGCGACCGCTCCGTGTCTGCCATTGATCGCTCCTTTCGTGGCCGCGCTGCGATGGAACGGGGTACCCCGCCGAACCGCGTCCATCCCCAGGAAAACATCACCGGCCGGCCGGCACACCTCAGCTGCGCGAGAACTTGTACGTCTTGCTGTCCGTCAGCACGCAGAAGCCGGGCGACACCACGATCACCCGCAGGACGCCCGTACGCCGGTCGTAGTCAATGCCCTCCGTCTCGAAGCTCCCCGAGCAGGAGCTGCGCAGCGGCAGCTGACGCAGGGCCGTGACATGCCCGGAGATGTCCGCGGAGCCGTTCGGGGCCGCCGAGAGATCGATCTGGAGCAGCGGCTTGGTGATGCCGAAGAGACTGCCGTCGGGGTCGTCCGAGGAGCACAGCACGGTCGTGGGGCCGGAGAAGTCGCAGCCCTGGACGTCGCGGACGGCGCGGTCCAGGCGGACCGTCGAGGCCTGCGGGAGGTCCGCCGAGGGCGAGGTGCCCGGATTCACGCCGGGGGTCGGGAAGACCAGCAGACGGGTCATCGTGCCCCACTCCCCCGAGAGCATCCACTGGCCGTCGGGCGAGATGGCGTCCCAGGAGTTGTTCAGGGCCTCGCCGGGGCTGAGCGTGTGGACGTACTCCGACCAGGTGCCGCCGGGCGCCTGCACGCGGAACATCTTCGAGTTGCCGGAGTCCCGCTGGTAGGGCTCGATGTAGTAGCCGTTGTACGAGGCGTCGGGGTCGCCGACGTGGTTCCAGCCGCGGCTGGAGACGCCGACGGGGACGGTGCCGATGCCGGTGTAGTGGTTGGGACTGTTCGCCGGCACCTCCACCGAGGTCAGGCCCTGGCTCTCGGTCAGCGGGTCGGCGCGGTCGGAGCCGGTCTCGGTCCAGGTGGCGGCCGCGGACGCGGGCGCGGGTGCGGGTGCGGCGAGGGACACGACGGCGGCGGAGGCGAGGGAGACGAGTCCGGCGAGAACTGCGTGACAACGTTGCCGGGCGGGCGCGGGCATGGCCGACTCCTCGGACGGGGGTGGGGGCACTCGGTCGGCGGACAGTCTGGCGTGGCGCGGTGGTCATGTACAGACCAAGACGGCAACATGAGCGTGAACTCTCACGGCCCGGGGACCGGCCTGTACGGTCACCGCGGGACACCGCACCGCGCGCACCGCCGGCGGGACGGCTCCGGCGGACGCCCGCCGCCGTGTTGAGGGATGGTGGAGGTACACGGCAAAGGCCTCGGAGAGTCGGTGTGAGCGCGGTAGAACAAGGGGAGTCGGCACGGGGGACGGCGTGCCGTGCGGACGGGCGAAGGCGGTGCATGGCATGAGTGCAGCCGAGGCTCCGGTGGGCGAGGGCGACGAGCCGGCGCGCGGACCGCTGCGGCCGGGCGGCCTGCTCGACGTGCTGGGCGTCGCGTCGGTGGTGCTGGACACCGACGGCCGGATCGTGCTGTGGAGCCCGCAGGCGGAGGAGCTGTTCGGTTACACCGCGCGGGAGGCTCTCGGCCAGTACGCCGCCCGGCTGATGGTGCACGAGCGGCACCTCCACCTGGTCGGCAAGCTGTTCGCCGATGTCATGCGCACCGGCCAGAGCTGGGCCGGCGGCTTCCCGATCCGCCACAAGGACGGCAGCACCCGCGTGGTGGAGTTCCGCAACATGCGGCTGCTGGACGACCGGGGCGACGTGTACGCGCTGGGGCTCGCCGCGGACCAGTCGACCGTACGGCGGCTGGAGCAGGACGTGGCGCTGTCCGAGCGGATGGTGAAGCAGTCCCCGATCGGGTACGGCGTGCTGGACACGCGACTGCGTTTCGTCTCGGTCAACCCGGCCCTGGAGAAGATCAACGGGGTCCCGGCCGCCGAGCACGTGGGCAAGCCGTTGCGCGAGGTGCTGCCGCCGGCGGAGGCCGACGAGTTGGAGGCCGCCGCCCGGCGGGTGCTGGAGACGGGCGTGCCACGGATCGACGACACGCTCGTCGGCCGTACCCCCGCCGACCCGGACCAGGACCACACCTGGTCGCACTCGCTGTACCGGCTCGAGGACGCCATGGGCAACGTGCTCGGGGTGGCGGTCTCGCTGGTCGACATCACCGAGCAGCACCGGGTCTCCATGGAGGCGGAGGCCGCCAGGCGCCGGCTCGCGGTCATCGCCGACGCCTCCGCCCGGATCGGTACGACGCTCGAACTGGAGCGCACCGCCTGCGAGCTGGCCGAGGTCGCCGTACCGGAACTGGCGGACGTGGCCGCCGTGGATCTGCTGGATGCGGTGGTGGAGGGCCGGCCCAGCACACTGGGCCCCTCGGAGTCCGCGGTGATCAGGGCGCTCGCCCTGCGCCCGGAGGAGGACACGGACGCCATACGGGCCGCCGACCCGCCCGGCCGGATCGCCCGGTACGCACCCGACCGCCTGGTCACCGAGTGCGTGCGCACGGCTGAGGCGGTGCTGGTACCGCAGGTGAAGGACGAGGACCTGCCGCGCATCGCCCGATCACCCGAGGCGGCCGTGCTGCTGGGCCGGGCGGGCCTCCACTCGTACCTCGCGGTGCCGCTGATCGCGCGGGGTGAGGTGCTGGGCGCCCTCGACCTGAAACGCACCCGCAATCCGGTGCCGTTCGGCGAGGACGACGTGCTGCTGGCGCGGGAACTGGCGGCCCGCGCGGCCGTGCAGATCGACAACGCGCGCTGGTACCAGAACGCCCGCAACACCGCCCTCACCCTGCAGCGCAGCCTGCTGCCCAGCCATCCGCCGGTCACCACCGGACTGGAGGTGGCCTCCCGCTACCAGCCGGCGGGCGCCACCAGCGAGGTCGGCGGCGACTGGTTCGACGTCATCCCGCTGGAGGGCGGGAAGACCGCACTCGTGGTGGGCGACGTGATGGGCAGCGGCATCAGCGCGGCCGCCACAATGGGCCGGCTGCGCACCGCGACGACCACGCTGGCCGCGCTCGACCTCGACCCGGCCCTGTTGCTGGAGCACCTGGACAAGACGACCTCGGCCCTGGACCACTCCATCGCCACCTGCGTGTACGCCGTTTACGACCCGCGGCTGCGCCAGTGCCGGATCGCCAACGCCGGTCACCTGCCGCCGGCCCGGGTCCGGCCCGGCCGCCCGCCGGAGCTGCTCGACCTGCCGACCGGGGTGCCCCTCGGGGTGGGCGGGGTCGCGTTCTCCACCGTCACCGTCGACTTCGAGCCCGGCGACGAGCTGGTGTTCTACACCGACGGCCTGGTGGAGACCCGCCGCCATTCGCTGGACGAGCGCCTGGAGTTCCTGCTGTCCCTGCTCGACGACCCGGAACGCCCGCTCGAGGAGACCTGCGACCTGCTCCTGCGCACGCTGCACCACCCCGACAACCACGACGACGTCGCACTGCTCATCGCCCGGGCCCAGCACCTGCCTTAGCGCTGCGGCAACTGCCTCGGCCGAAAGGCCCTAGGGTCGTACCCCGATCACCACATGCGCGTACCGCTGCTCCGACACCGCCGGACGGGTCGTCAGGCCGGCCTCGGTGAACGCCTCGACGGCCTTCGCCGCCTGGTGCTCACTGGTTTCGGTCAGGAGGCAGCCGCCGGGCGCGAGCCATCCGGGCGCCCCGGCGGCCACCCGGCGCAGCACGTCGAGGCCGTCCGCGCCGCCGTCCAGGGCGGCCAACGGCTCGTGGTCGCGGGCCTCCGCCGGCAGCAGGGGCACCTCGGCGGTGGGGACATAGGGCACGTTGGCCGTCAGGACGTCGACGCGGCCACGCAGATCGGTGGGCAGGGCGTCGTAGAGGTCGCCCTGGTGGGCCCGGCCGCCGAAGGCGGCGAGATTGCGCCGGGCGCAGCGTACGGCGGCCGGGTCGATGTCGGCCGCGTGCACCTCGGCACCCGCCAGGGCGGCGGCGAGGGCCACGCCGAGCGCGCCGGAACCACAGCACAGGTCCACGACCACGCTCGCCCGCGGCGCCGCGGCCAGCGCCTGGTCGACGAGGAACTCGGTACGGCGGCGGGGGACGAACACCCCGGGATCCACGGTGATGCGCAGTCCGTGGAACAGGGCCCAGCCGAGAACGTGTTCGAGGGGAAACCCGGCGACGCGCCGGTCCACCATCGAGGTCAGTTCCTCCCGGGACCGTGCGGTCGCGAGCAGCAACTCCGCCTCGTCCTCGGCGAAGACGCATCCGGCCGCGCGCAACGCGGAGACGACGTCAGAAGGGGAAACGGGGGAAGGGGCGGCGGAATCCGTGGGCACGCAGAACGGGGGGTGCGCAGAGAGCCGCGAATGCGGAGAGGGCATGGAAGCCGGGAGCCTTTCGGGAGCGCGAGGCCTGGGGCGCTCCCGCGGTCACCGCTGCCGGTGTACCACGCCGTCACGAGGAGAGAGCACCCCAGCTGACACAGCGGTAATGGGTCCCACCTCCTTGCCGTCGGGGCCGCGAGCGTGCGCGACCGGACGGCCACCATACCCCAAGGGCCCTGACAGGCCGTCGGCCGCGCGGAGTTCTGAGGACACGGCATGACGCGTTGAGAGGCGGGCGGTTACGGCCGGCGCGGCGGGGGGCCACCCGATGGCGGCGGCGCCCTTCCCGCTCCCCGGAGGGCGGTCCGCTCAGACGCCGACGGTCTCCTCGACCTCTTCCTCGGCCTCTTCCTCGGCCTTCTCCTCGGCCGACCGCTCGGCGCCCCGCTCGGACCGGGCCACGGCGGACGCGGGTGAGGCCACGGTCTCGGTCTCTGCCCTGGTCTCGGGATGGGCGGTCGCCCGGCGGGCCTGACGGTTCCGCTCGTACAGGGCCGCGACCGCGGTCACCACGAGGCCGGCGAGCAGCCAGAGCACGAGCGTCCACGCGTTGCGCGCGAGGCCGTCGTTGCCGAAGTACAGCAGGCTGCGGATGCCCTCGACAAAGCCGGCGCCGTTCCAGAAGGCGTGCAGGGTGCCGAAGAAGCCGTTCTGCAGCTCGGGCCGGAACAGCCCGCCGGAGCTGGTGAAGTTCAGCATCACGAACAGCACCATCATGGTCAGCGTGGTCCATCGCTTGAGGAAGGTGTGCAGACCGACACCGATGAAGAGGATGCCCGCCGAGTACAGCCAGGCCATGCCCCACACACCCGCGAGGTCGTGGTGCGCGAGCCGGAACACCGGCCCGGCGAGCAGCACGCCGATGCCGCTGACGACGGCGGAGACGCCGAACGCGAGCAGCGCCCGCACCCGCATCGCGAGGGCGGCACCCGCGGCACCGAGGGCGGCGACCGACGCGTAGGAGCCGATGCTGAGGGCGATCAGCAGGAAGAACAGGCCCTGGCCGGTGGGGTCGTCGGCGACCGGCTCGGCCACGTCGGTGACCTTCAGCGGGGCGCCCTGCTGGGCGGCGACCGGGGTGAAGACCTTCTCGACGGCGGTCGCGCCCATGTCGGAGGCGGCGCCGGCCACCAGCAGCTCGGGCGCCTTGGCGCTCGGCACATAGGCGCCGGTGACGTCTCGGGACTTGAGCAGGTCGACGGCGTCGGCGCGGGTGGCGACCGTACGCACGTCGAGCTTGTCCCCCGCGGTGTCCTTCACCGTCTGCGCGAAGACCTTGGCCTGCGGGGCGGTGCCCACGACGGCGACGGGCAGGTGGTGCGGCTCGGGGGTGACGAACGCCCCCATGTACGCGAGCCCCATGCCCATGCACATCAGCAGCGGGGTGATCAGGTGCGTGAGCACATGGCGCAGTGCCGGTGACCGCATCGCGCACGACCTCCAAAGGTTGGCTTATACAACTTCCAGTTCAAGTTGTACTATACAACTAGAGCGTCGGAGGAGGTGTTCCCGTGAGCGCAGCGGAGTCGGCCGTCGAGACGATCCAGCGTGAGATGACGGTCTTCGCCCGCCGGGCCCGTGCCTCGGCGGGACGTATGCACCCCGAGCTGTCCCTGGTGTCGTACACCCTGCTCGGGCACTTGGAGGAGAGCGGCGGCTGCCGGGCGACGGACCTGGCGGCCCACTATGCCCTGGACAAGTCCACGGTCAGCCGCCAGGTCGCCGCGCTGGAGCGGGCCGGGCTGATCGAACGCCGGCTGGACCCGGAGGACCACCGAGTCCAGGTGCTGCATCTGACGGAGGCCGGCCAGGAGATCCTCGCCCAGGTCACCCGCAGCCGCCGCAGCGCGTTCCGGGAGCGGCTCGCGGACTGGCCGGAGGAGGACCTGGTGCGGTTCGCGGCCTACCTGGAGCGGTACAACGCGGGGCCGGTCGGCACCGACTCCTGAGGTGTGAGCCCGTGACCGCACCACAGGCGAGGGCGTGTCACGCCGCCGGCACCGCGGCCCGGCCGTCCGTCAGGCGCTGAGATGTCCGGGCCGCCAGGAACGCCGTGTGGCGGCGCAGCCGGAAGCCCAGGGACTCGTACAGCCGGATGGCGTTGGTGTTCTCGGCGCTCGTGTGCAGGAACGGTGTCTCGCCCCGCTCCCGGATGCCGTGCGCGACCGCGAGGATCAGGCGGGTGGCCAGGCCCTCGCCACGGAACTCGGGGTCGGTGCAGACCGCGCTGATCTCGGTCCAGCCCGGCGGATGCAGCCGCTCCCCCGCCATCGCGATCAGCGTGCCGGCGCGGCGGATGCCGAGGTAGGTGCCGAGTTCGACGGTGCGCGGCAGGAACGGCCCCGGCCGGGTACGCGCCACGAGGTCCAGTATCTCGGGTACGTCCGCCGGGCCGAGGCGGACCGCCTCCGGGTCCGGTGCGGCGGCCAGGCCGCCGTCCACGAACTGGACGCCCGCCATCCGGAAGGTGATCTCCCAGCCCTCCGGCACCTCCCCGCGGAAACCGGGCAGTGGTACCTCGGCGCCGGGACCGGCCAGGGCCGCGAGGTCCGCCCAGTCCCGCGCGTCCGGTTCATCGGGCAGCGCCAGCCAGGGAGAGACGTCGACCGGGTAGCGCAGCACCCGGCCACGCCGCTCGGCGAAGTGGGCGTGCGGGCCGGTCAGGGAGGCGAGGGCGGGGTTGTCGAGGATGTGCGGTGCGTCGGCGGTGGTCGGGCCGGGAGCGCCGGAGCCGCTGGTGAGACTCAAGCGGCCACCTCGATCACTGTCCTGCGGACGTGGGCCTTGGACATCCTCTTCCCTCATCTCCCTCGCGCTGTCACCGGCGCACCGCAGCCGGCACTGAGCGCCAAGGAGGAGCACCGAGCCGGTATTCCCGGTCCCCGGAAGAGTTCATACGGCCGCAACGATCCGGCCGGTGACCTGGGACGGGGCATCCGGGAGGACAGCGTACGGTTGAAGCATGAACGTCACGCGAGGCTTCACCGGCCGCCCGCGCGTCCACAACCCGGGGCTGCCGCCCGGGCAGTACGACGCGGGCGAGGACTGGCCCGTCCTGTCCGCCGAGGTCACCCCCGACCTCGCGCCGGCCGACTGGTCCTTCCGCATCGACGGCCTGGTCGAGCGGCCGCACACCTGGGACTGGGACGCGGCCCACGCGCTGCCGGCGTCGGCCTACGCGGGTGACATCCACTGTGTGACCGGCTGGTCGAAGTTCGGCGTGCGGTTCGGCGGCGTCTCGCTGGACGCCTTCTTCGATGTGGTGAAGCCCCATGGGTCCGCCACACATGCCCTCGCCCGCTCCCACACGGGCTACACCGCCGACCTGCCGCTCGCCGACCTCACCGGCGGGCGGGCCTGGATCGTCTGGGAGTACGACGGCGCGCCACTGCCGCCCGAGCACGGTGGCCCGGCGCGGCTGCTGGTACCCCACCTGTACTTCTGGAAGAGCGCCAAGTGGATCGCCGGCCTCACGCTCCTCGACCACGACGAGCCGGGCTTCTGGGAGCAGAACGGTTACCACGCGCGCGGAAACCCCTGGGAGGAACAGCGGTACTCCGGTGACTGACACGGTGACGACGAACACGACCTGCCCCGCCCCCGCCTCGGCCGCCCCCGGCCCCCACCCGACCGTGACAGCAACCGCCCCGGGCGCTCCCGGAGCGCGGTTCGCGGTGCCCGGGCGCATCGCCGTGAGCGAGCAGGCGGCGACGGTGTGGCAGACCGCCGTGCTGACGCAGATCCGGCGCGAGACGCCGCACGCGGCCACCTTCCGGCTGGCGGTGCCGGAGTGGGCGGGCCATCTGCCCGGACAGCACCTGATGCTGCGGCTGACCGCCCACGACGGCTACGTGGCACAGCGCCACTACTCCATCGCGTCGGCGCCGGACGACTCCGGGCACATCGAGCTGACCCTGGACCATGTGCCGGGCGGCGAGGTCTCCGGCTGGTTCCACACGGTGGCCCGCCCCGGTGACACGATCGAGGTGCGCGGCCCGCTGAGCGGCTTCTTCGCCTGGCCCGGCGACCGGCCCGCGCTGCTGATCGGCGCCGGCTCCGGGGTCGTACCGCTGATGTCGATGGTGCGGCACCACCGGGCGCGCGGGCTCACCGTGCCGCTGCGGATGCTGGTGTCCGCCCGGAGCCCCGAGGAGCTGATCTACGCACGGGAACTGGGCGCGGAGACGACGCCCGTGTTCACCCGCGGCGCGCCGGCTGGAGTGCCGGTGGGCCGTGTGACGGCCGCACATGTGGCGCCGCTCCTGGACGAGCAGCCGCCTGGTGGGTGGGAGGCCTATGTGTGCGGGTCCAACGGGTTCGCCGAACACGCCTCCCGGCTGCTGGTCGAGGCCGGCCAGCCGGTGGAGCGCATCCGCATCGAGCGCTTCGGCTGAGCACTCGGGTCGCGCGACGGGGCCGGCAGCGCGATCGTGGGGCGCATGGCGTATGCCGCGCTTCATGAGGGCTTGAACTCGCGGTTCACGGCATGCGCGAGGTGCGCCGTACGGGGTACGAGACGGGTGTGGACGCTCGTGTGCGCGAGCGACGGGGCGGCGGGCCCATGGACCGGCTCGTCCGGCTCTTCGGCTCCGGCGGCGGCGAGGAGGTGGACATGCGTACCCGGGTGCGGGGTTGGCGCTGGCGGCGCAATCCGCTGCGGCGCCGGTGCGACGTCGTGGAGGCCTGGACGGTGCTGGTCGTCGCCGTCCTGCTGTTCGTGGTCGTCCCCCTGGTCGGAGCCGCGGCGGGCCTGTACGCCCACGGCGAGGCCCGGACGCTCGCCGCGACCCAGCGTGCCGAGCGCCACCAGGTGCGGGCCACGGTGATCGGCGACCCGCCCCGGCGGCTGACCGCCACCCAGGGCGACCGGGAGCACCCGTACCGTGCTCAGGTCCGCTGGACCGAGCCCGGCAAGGACGCCCGGACCACATGGGCCCGGGTGCCGGCGGGGACCCGGACCGGCGACGCGGTATCCGTATGGCTCGACTCCCGGGGCCGCGGCGTCGCCCCGCCCGCGGACGACGTGGCCATCTGGCAGCACGCCGTGACCGTCGGCCTGTGCGCGGCGGGCGGGACCGCGGCCGTGGTGCTCGTCGGGCACGCCGTCGAGCGCCGGATCGCGCTGCGTCACCGGCTGGCCGAGTGGGAGCGGGAGTGGGCGCGGACGGGGCCGAGGTGGACCCAGCCGAGGGCATGACGGTGACCCGATCACCGAGTGGTGCCGGATGACCCCGCCCCTCACCGGGAGCAAACGCTTACTCAACCGCTGACCAGCCCGCTGACGGATCGCCACCCCTACCGGGAGATCGCCCTGTCCTGAAGACGCACCGAGGCCGTTCGGCGGACGTGTGGCGCACGCTGTCCTACTTCGACGGGGTGCATTTCGCGGCTCGCGGCCGGTCCCCGGCCCTGTTCTCGGCGGCCCTGGAGGACCAGACGTGCCCGCCGTCGACCGTGTTCGCGGCGTTCAACGCGTGGGCGCACGCGGACAAGACGATCGAGGTGTACGACTTCAACGACCACGAGGGCGGCGGCCCCTTCCAGGACGCGGCGAAGGTGCACTGGCTGCGGTCGCACGCCTGAGGCCGACGGAGGGAGAGGCACGAGAGGGGACCGAGTCCGGCCCGGGGCTGCCGGCACGGCGCTTTCCGACCCTTCCCTCCAGTCCGACCAGTCGGTACGTTCGGGAGGCCCGGTCGTGGCGCCACGATCGGGCTTCCCGGCGACGACGGAGGTCAGATGTCCGCGCACGAGACGCAGGAGACACGGCAGCCCCAGGTGTACGGCCACTGCGACGCGCGGTTCGCCGCGGTCCGCGAGGCCTTCGGGGAGAACTTCCGGGAGCGGGACGAACTCGGCGCCGCGGTGGCGGTCACCGTCGGCGGGGAGACGGTGGTGGACCTGTGGGGCGGCTGGGCGGACGCGGCCCGCACCCGGCCCTGGGAGGGGGACACGGTGGTGAACGTGTGGTCGACCACCAAGGGACCGGTGGCCCTGTGCGCGCACATCCTCGCCGACCGGGGGCTGCTCGACTTCGACGCACCGGTGGCCACCTACTGGCCGGAATTCGCCGCCGCGGGCAAGGAGCAGGTACGCGTACGGCATCTGCTGTCGCACCGCGCCGGGCTGTCCGGACTGCGGGAGCCGCACTCCCTGGACGACCTGTACGACTGGGAGCTGACCACCGCCCGGCTCGCGGCCACGGAGCCCTGGTGGGAACCGGGCACCCGCTCCGGGTATCACGCGCTGACGTACGGCTTCCTGGTCGGCGAGGTCGTCCGGCGCGTCTCGGGGCTGCTACCGGGGGCCTTCCTGGAACGGGAGGTGACCGGGCCGCTCGGGATCGACTTCACCATCGGCCTGCCGGCGAAGGAGTCCGCCCGGGCTGCCGAGCTGGTGCGTCCGCCGGCCGCGTCCACCGGTGAACGGGCCGCTGTTTTCAGCCAGTTGCCCCCGGCGGCCCTCGCGGCGCTGACCAATCCCGTCGTCGGTGCGACCGAGGCCAACTCCCCGCAGTGGCGGGCGGCGGAGATCCCCGCCGCGAACGGCCACGGCACCGCGCGGGCCGTCGCGGCGCTGTACGGGGTCTTCGCCGGGCGCGGCTGCCACGACAGACGGCGGATCCTGTCGCCGCAGGCGGCGGAACGGGTGCGCGAGGGGCAGGGGAGCTGCCGCGATCTGGTGCTCGGGGCCGGTTTCGAGGGCGAGACCGAGGTCGCGCTCGGTCTGTGGCTGAGCGGCACGCGGGGCTCGTACGGACCGAATGCGCGTGCTTTCGGTCATGACGGGTTCGGTGGTTCGTGCGGGCTCGCCGATCCCGACGCCGGCGTGTCGCTGGGTTACGTCATGAACCGGATGGGGCCGCGCATCGCCGACGATCCGCGGAAGACGGCACTGGTGGAGGCCCTCTACAGCGCGGTGTGACGCGTCGGGTGGCGCCTCTGGTCACGACGGGTGGGTTTCGGCCGAACCGTCGGGCCGCTCTTCCCTTGTGGTTTAGACCAATGCTAATTGTGGTCGCGCAGTGAGCCCGTACGACTACGTCTCGTGACCAACAGGAGGGCGCGGCATGGCCCGCACCACCACCCATCCCCCGCAGAACGACGACCGGCCCCTCTACGCGCGAGTGGCGTCCTTGCTGCTCGAGGAGCTTCGCGACGGCACCATTCCGCCGGGTGAACGGCTGCCGGGCGAGCGGCACCTGGCCGCGCACTTCGAGGTCAGCAGGGAGACCGTCCGGCAGGCGCTGGAGGTGCTGCGCCGCAGCGGTCTGGTCGCCACCGACCGCCGGGGCAGCCACGCCACGCTGCCCGGCCGGCCGGTCGAGGCGCCGGAGTCGCTCGCCTTCCCCGTGGGGGTGCGCTCGGCGGACCCCTGTGCGGTCGACCGGGCCACGGTGATCTGGGAGACGCCCCCGCCGGAGCACGCGCAGGCGCTGGGGCTGGCCCCGCACCGGCCGACGCTCGTTCACCGCTACCGGTCGGTCACGCCCGACGGCCGGTCGCTGCGGACGGCGGTGACCTCGTTCTCGCCGGTGGCGCTGGCCGAGGTCGCGGAGCTGGCCCGCTACCGGGACCGGGCCGACGGGGCCACCCCCGCGCAGCTGCGGCTTGCGTACGACTGGATGCGCAAGGCCGGTCTGACCCTGCACCACCGGGACTCCATCACCCGGGACTCCGTCACCCAGGTCGGCGACGCGTCATCGGTCCGGGTGACCCGGCGGGTGCACGACCAGTACGCCCGCCCGCTG
Source organism: Streptomyces sp. NPDC045022 (assembly GCF_056432605.1). Classification (NCBI taxonomy): domain Bacteria; kingdom Bacillati; phylum Actinomycetota; class Actinomycetes; order Kitasatosporales; family Streptomycetaceae; genus Streptomyces; species Streptomyces sp. NPDC045022. The sequence continues at coordinate 522,233 of NZ_JBWKIR010000001.1, read as the reverse complement.
GAGATCACCGACCTGGTGGTGAACGCCGAACGGGACGCACTGGTCTACGAGTTCACCCTCCCGGCCGCGGGCTGACGCTCCGGGCGACGACCAGCCGGGCCCGCGGGCTGCCGTCGCCGCGCCGCCCGAACTCGGGCAGTGCGGACAGCTCGACCGTGAATCCGGCGCGCTTCAGTTCCTCCAGCACATGGCCCGGCCGGAAGGCCCGGTAGTACATGACGAACGGCGGCCGCCACAGCGCGTTGCGCACCCGCATCACCGCGTCGAAGCCCAGCAGCATCCAGAAGGCGGGCTGCGCCGGTCGGGGCGGGGCGAACACCGGGAAGGCGAAGCGGCCCCCGGGCCGCAGGACCGAGTGGACCTGCTGGAAGAGCCCCGGCAGCTCCCGGGGCAGGAAGTGCCCGAACGCGCCGAAGGAGACGACGAGATCGAAGGCGGCCGTGAACGGCAGGGCCCGGGCGTCGCCGCGCACCCAGAGCAGCTCGGGCCCCTCGGCCGGCCGCTGCCGGCGCCGGGCGACATCGAGCATCCCCGCGCTGAAGTCGATTCCGGTGACGCTCCGGCGGCACAGCCCCGTGAGCACCTCCGCCCCGGCACCCGTGCCGCAGCACAGGTCGAGCCCGTCCTGGAACGGGCCGGCCGGGGCGAGCGCCTTCGCCACGGAGTCCAGCACCCCGCCGGGGGTGCGGAAGGGCGTGTGGTCGAACTTCGGGGCCAGCAGGTCGTAGCCGTGCTCCACGGACGACAGTGCCTGGACCGCGAGTTCGCGCAGGGTGGGACCTTGAGGACCGAACATTCCGTCAGCCCAGTGCCACACGTTGCCGCACGATCGCCAGGGCGCGCTCGCACCAGCGCAGGTTCTGCTCCTCGAAGCCGATCCCGGCCATGAGGGTGAGATACGGCCCGACGCGCTCGGAGGTGCGCAGGTACTCGTCCTCGGTGCGTCCGTCGAGGAGCCGGTCACGCACCCGCTGGTAGCGGTCGAGCTTCCCGCGCACCCAGCTCATGCGCTCCTCGATCAGCTCGGCGGTGACCTCCGGGTCGCCACCGTCCATCGCCTGGATCTTGATGAGGAGTTCGTCGCGGACCGCGGTGGGCCGCCCCGGCGCCTCGGCGGCGAACGCATCCAGCTCGGTCCGCCCTGCCTCGGTGAGCGTGAACATCCGCTTGTTGGGCCGGCGTTCCTGCTGCACCGTGCGGGCCTGGACGAGCCCGTCCTGGGCGAGGCGCTCCAGCTCCCGGTAGAGCTGCTGCGGTGTGGCGGGCCAGAAGTTCGCGAGCGAAATGTCGAACGACTTGGACAGCTCGTAGCCCGAGGCCTCGCCCTCAAGGAGGGCGGCCAGGACGGCGTACCTGAGCGACATATGGACAGGCTAGCAGCCGTTGATTAATCTCATCCGCACCTATTCAAATAATTGACTATGAGAGGGGATTCGATGCGTGCGTTCCGCGAGGCGGTCGAGGCCGGGGACCTGGAGGCCGTCGAGGCACTGCTGGCCGAGGACGTCGTCTTCACCAGTCCGGTCGTCTTCAAGCCGTATCCGGGCAGGGCGATCACCGCGGCGATCCTGCGCGCGGTCGTCCAGGTCTTCGAGGACTTCCGGTACGTCCGTGAGATCGGCGACCCGGCCGGCCCGGACCACGCGCTGGTCTTCACCGCCCGGGTGGGCGACCGTCAGCTGACCGGGTGCGACTTCCTGCATGTGAACGAGGACGGCCTGATCGACGATTTCATGGTCATGGTCCGTCCGCTGTCGGGCGCCCAGGCCCTGGCCGAGGCCATGGGCGCACGGTTCGAGCAGATCGCGAAGGAGGCGGAGGCACGGTCCGCGTGAACGCCCGTACGCCTCGCCGGAGCCGGCAACGCCACCGGCTCGCTGGACACAGGGTGAGCGTCAGTCCTTGAGCTGCCCCAGCGTGGCCTTGGCATCCGTCTTCAGCCAGTCCGACACATCGGTGAGCGCTGGCGGGTTCTTGTCCTTGTCGTACGAGCTGAGGTAGGCGCTGTAGCTCATCGTGTACGTCACCCAGCCGTCGCGGACGGCGAGCGTGGCGTACCGGGAGCCGCTGGAGGAACCGCCGGTGGTGTCCTGGCTGACCAGATAGGCCTCGTCGCCGATGCCCTTGACCGGGTCCACGTCATAGTCCTTGTGGCTGTCACCGTAGTTCTTCCAGGTGGCGGTGAACTCGGGCCCGGGGTCGGTCTTCTTGTGCAGGTCCAGCTGCATGGAGAGATAGGCGTCGGCATACGTGGAACCGGACTTCTTCAGGCTCAGGCTGCAGTAACTCTCGTCCAGCGCCTTGTCCTTGAGAGAGGTCCGGCTCGGTGAGGAGTCGTCCTGGGTGTATTCGTCCTTGAAGGACGAGTAGTCGGCGCTGGAGCACATGTTGGCGGGCGCCGAGTAGCCGCGCAGGTCCGCGCTGTCACCCTTGCCGCCGATCAGGAAGACACCGCCCGCCCACGCGGCGGACGCCACGACCGCGCCGACGACGGCCCACAACACCGCTTTCCCGGCCCCGCCGCCGCCGGCGCCCGGAGGTACGGGCACGGGGCCGTACTGCGGTGCCTGGGCGTAGGGATTCCCCGGCTGCGGCTGTCCCGGCTGTCCCGGCAGCGGCTGTCCCGGCAGCGGCTGGGCGGCGGGCTGGCCGACCAGGGTGGGCTGCGCGTAGAAGTTCCCCGGCGGGGGAGACTGCGGATTCGGGTAAGGGTAGGCCGTAGGCTGCGGCGGGACGCCCGGCTGCTGCGCGGGCTGCTGGTGCGGCTGGTCGGCCGGCTGCGGGGACTGCGGTGGCGTGGACATGCCCTGAACATAGTGGACGGTCGGCAGTCAAGTACCCCGACGTTGGAGATCGTTATGGTCTGGGGACATCTGGTGCGGTTCCCTGACACAGCGGTCACGAAAGCGAGGGGGAGAATCAGGACCCGAGGGGTGTGAGCCGGACCGGCAGGCTCCGCACGCTGTTGCCGACGAACCCGGCGTGCGGCGCCAGTTCCTCTGACGGTACGGCGAGTTGGAGCGCGGGGAAGCGGGTGAACAGGCGCTCCAGCGCGACCGTGGCCTCCAGCCGGGCCAGCGGGGCGCCCAGGCAGTAGTGGGCGCCATGCCCGAGGGAGAGGTGGCGTACCGCGTCCGAGCGGGTCGGGCGGGTGACGTCGAAGAGGCCGGCGTCGGGACCGTGCGCGGCCGGGTCGCGGCCGGCGGCGGAGTAGCCGGCGAGCACGGGGGTGCCGGCCGGTACGAGCGTGCCGTCGACGGTGAGGTCCCGCACCGGGTAGCGGAACGGGAAGTAGCTGACCGGCGCGTCCCAGCGCAGGGTCTCCTCCACCACGTCGGCCCAGCTCGCCTCGCCCGCACGCACCAGGTCCAACTGGCCGGGGTGGGCGCACAGGGCGCGGACGGCGTTGGTGATCAGGTTGAGCGTGGTCTCGTGCCCAGCGATGATCATCAGGACGAGAGTGCCGATCAGCTCCTGGTGGCTGAGCCGGTCGCCGCCCTCGTCCCGGGCGGCGATGAGCGCGCTGGTGAGGTCGTCCGCCGGGTGTGCCGCCTTCGCGGCGGCGATCTCACCCAGGACGGCGGCCAGTTCCCGGTTGGCGGCGATGACCTCGGCGGGTTCGGTGTCCGTGGCCACGACCTGGCTGCTGAGGTGGTGCAGCCGGTCGCGGAACTCGGCTTCCACACCCAGGAGTTCGCTGATGACCCCCATCGGAAGGGTCAGGGCGAAGTGCCGCCGCAGGTCGGCGACGCCGTCGCCCGCGGTGGCGGCCCGCTCCAGGCCGTCGAGCAGTTGCGCGGTCAGCTCTTCGACGCGCGGCCGCAGTTCTTCGACGCGTCCTGGTGTGAAGGCACCGCCGACCAGCGACCGCAGCCGCCGGTGATCGTCACCGTCCGCGGTGGTCATGCCCTGGACGGTCGCGAAGGTCAGCAGCGGCCAGCCCTCGGCGATCCGCCCCTCGCGCAGGTCCGTGAAGTGGTGCGCGTTCTTGGCGACGTCGGGATGCTGCAGGAACCCCTTCAGCGCCGCATGCCCGAGGACGGCCATGCCCGCGATCCCGCCGGGCAACTCCACCGGGGCCACGGCACCACGGGACAACAGCCCGGCGTTGACGGCGTGCGGACAGCCACCGGCGGGGTCCAAGCGGTGTGGCGTACGAGCCGGCGAGGTCTCCACCAAGGTCTCCTGACGTTCTCATGACAAGGTGGACCGATCGTAGGTTCATCCGGGCGATTCCGGCGCGGTATTGCGAGCCGGCCATGCACATACCCCCCGCTCCGGCATGATGTTGGGAGTCGGCCATGCACACACCCGCGCTCCGGCGTGCTGTTGGGGGCCGGCCATGCACACACCCCGCGCTCCGGCGTGACGTTGAGGGTCACTCGGGGACTCTCCGGATCGTCCGACGCGGCGTCGCAGGTCGGCCGCGGGCTCGGTCGTCCGGCACGTGGTTGTGAAGGCCTCGGGCACTCAGCCCATCGTCCGACGCGGCGTTGTGAAATCGCTCGGGGATGTCGGCGGCCTCTTCCCAGGGGCCGCGTCGGCCGACCGGTGCCGCCGCGGTGTCCGCGGCCACGCCCGCCGCGTCGCAGTCGATGGCCTTGCCCGGTGTCGCCTGTTGCGTGAAAGCACAGGTCGTCGGCGTTGCCCACGAGGGCCTGGCCGGGGCCGGGCACGGGATCCGGGGCTTTCCGAGCCGTAGCCGGGCTGGGGCGTCGGGAACGGCGATCAGTGCGCGTTTGGGTCTGCCTCCCTCGCCTGGCGCCCGGGGAACAGGCCGATCCGGCGACTTGTTGACGGGGTGACGGACACAGCTCCCCAACGCGTGGTACCGTTCTGTCAGCACTCGTGTACGCCGTTCATCGGCGCCGGTGCGGTTCCCTCTCCACGCTGATGCGCTCGTCGTTCTCCGGACTTTCCGGCTCCCGGCGCGTCAGCTTCTCTGCACCACCTCGTGATCAGGCCTTCCGTGCCGTGCCCGAGGTGCCGTTTCCGCCGCCCGGAGGCAGTGTTCATGCCTCCCGCTCGCGGCCTCTTCCCCCTTCTGCTCTCTCCGCCGTCCGTGAAAGGACAACCACCCATGACCACCACACTCGAACACCCTGTCGCGGCCCAGCATGCCCCGGCCGCCCGGCTCGTCACCGGCGTGCTCGACCTCGACGCGCACGGGAAGGGGCACCTGAGGGCCGCGAGCCTGCTGCCCTCCCCCACCGACCCGCAGGTCCCCGCGGCGCTGATCCGCCGGTACGGACTGCGCAAGGGCGACCTGGTCGAGGGCGTGCCGGGCGCCCAGCGCGCCCTGACCGAGGTGGCACGCGTCGACGGCCGCGCCCCCGCGGACCTCCGCACGCGCCGGCACTTCCGCGACCTCACCCCGCTCCACCCGCACGAGCGCATCCGCCTCGAACACCCCGCGTCCGGACTCGCCGGCCGCGTCACCGATCTCCTCGCGCCGGTCGGCAAGGGCCAGCGCGGCCTCATCGTGGCCCCGCCCAAGAGCGGCAAGACCGTACTGCTCCAGCAGCTCGCCGCCGCCGTGGCCGGCAACCACCCCGAATGCCGCCTGATGGTCCTCTTGCTGGACGAGCGGCCCGAGGAGGTCACCGAGATGCGCCGCTCGGTGCGGGGCGAGGTGTACGCCTCCACCTTCGACCGGCCGGCCAAGGAGCACATCGCGCTCGCCGAACTCGTCGTCGAGCGGGCGAAGCGCAGGGTGGAGGCCGGCGAGGACGTCGTCGTCCTGCTGGACTCGCTGACCCGGCTGTGCCGGGCGCACAACAACGCCTCCGCCGCCGGCGGCCGCACCCTGAGCGGCGGCGTCGACGCGGGCGCGCTGCTCGGGCCCAAGCGGTTCTTCGGTGCCGCCCGGCAGGCCGAGGAGGGCGGCTCGCTCACCATCCTCGCCAGCGCCCTGGTGGACACCGGCTCGCGTGCCGACGGCTACTTCTTCGAGGAGCTGAAGAGCACAGGCAACATGGAGTTCCGCCTGGACCGGGAACTCGCCGCCCGTCGCGTCTTCCCCGCCGTGGACATCGACACCACCGGCACCCGCCGCGAGGAACTCCTCCTCACCCCGGCCGAGTTGACGGCCGTACAGGGCCTGCGCCGTGCCCTGCGGTCCCGGGAGGGCGCGCCGAACGGCCTGGACACCCTCCTGCAGCGGCTGCGCGACACCCCCGACAACGCCACGTTCCTGCGGCGGATCCGGCCCACCCTGCCGACGGGCTGACCATCGGCCCCAGGACGTCCGGGTGTGGCATCCGGGTTGCTCGCTTGGGCCGAACGGCCCGGCCGACGCGGCATGAGGGGACTCCCGTTCGTACGTTGAATCATATGATCACCGGACTTGCTTATCGGGCGGCTGTGTCGGCCTGTGCCCTGTGCGTGGCGGGCGTCCTGGCGCTCACACCGGCCACGGCAGCCGCCAGGCCCCGTGCCGGGGACCCCGCGCCGCCGCCCCGGGCGGCGATGCCCGGGCCGTCCCTGCTCTACCGCGAGGGCACACAGGTCCGGCCGCACCGGGGCGCGCCCGAGGTGCCGGACGTCTCGGCGCTGTCCTGGCTGGTGGCCGACGCCGACAGCGGGGAGGTGCTGGCCGCGAGCGAGGCGCACCGCAAGCTGCCGCCCGCGAGCACCCTGAAGACCTTGTTCGCCCTCACCGTCCTGCCTGAGCTGCCCGGCGGGCGGCAGCACACCGTGCGCTACGAGGAGCTGGAGGACGTCGGCGAGGGCAGCAGCCTGGTCGGCGTCGAGGAGGGCCACACCTACCAGGTGGCCGACCTGTGGCGCGGGGTGTTCCTCAGCTCCGGGAACGACGCCGTGCACGTGCTCGCCTCGATGGGCGGCGGCTGGCAGGCCACGGTCGAGCGGATGCAGGTGAAGGCCCGCTCGCTCGGTGCCCTGGACACCCATGTCGTCTCCCCCGACGGCTACGACATGCCCGGCCAGGTCTCCTCCGCCTACGACCTGGCGGTCTTCGGCCGGGCGGGGCTGCACAACCCCGACTTCGCCCGGTACTGCGGCACCGCGGAGGCCAGCTTCCCCGGTGACGGGTCGCCGTACGCGATCGAGAACACCAACCGGCTGCTGACCGGTGAGGACGGCGTGGCGCCGTACCCGGGGCTGATCGGCGTCAAGAACGGCTACACCAGCAACGCGGGCAACACGCTCGTGGCCGCGGCCCGCCGGGGCGGGCGCACGCTCGTGGTGACCGTGATGAACCCTCAGGCGGGCGGCGGGTTCACCGTGTACGAGGAGGCCCGCGGGCTGCTCGACTGGGGTTTCGCGGCGGCCGGGCGGGTGGATCCGGTCGGCTCGCTGGACGGGTTGCGCGCGAAGTCCCCGTCGGCGACGGCCGTCCCGGTGGCGGCGGCCGCGTCGGGGTCGCCGGACGACGACTCGGGCTGGTCCGGCACCGCCGTCGTCGCCGGACTCTCGGGGCTCGGCGCGGGGGCGGTGGCGCTGAGGCTGCGGGCCAAGGGCGGCCGGAGCGCACGCGGCTGACCGGTCGGCAGGCCGAACAGCACGGCCAGTGTGATCCAGGTGTGGGCGTTCCTCCCGAGGAAGCCGTCGCGGGCCGAGGCGTCGTCGGACCCCAGCCACATCACGCCGACGCACCGCACCGCGTACCGGATGGCCGCGATCCACGGGTGCCCGGCGCGCACGAGCACCGCGAAGGACGGCAGCACCCGGGCCAGGCGGTGCACCCGGGTGCCGGGGCCGACCGGGCAGACCGCCGGGCCGGTGGGTGCGAAGGCCGCCGGGCGGTCACCGGCCGCGACCGCCCGGCGGATCCGCCACGCCCAGACGCACAGGGACAGCAGGACCGCGGCGCCCACAGGCGGCGGCCGGGTCCGTGCCGCTGTGCCGGGCGAGCCGGGGCAGTGCCACCACCCTGAGGGCCACGCATGCGGTCACGGTGCCGAGCAGCTGCTCCCGCGCCGACGACCTGCGCTCTCCGCGGGCGTCGACACCGATGATCGTCGGCGGGGAGGACCTCGTGCGTGTCGAGCACCCGACCGAGATGCGGCAGCTCCAGCCGGACGCCCGCCCGGCGGTGCCGCCCGCGACCACGGACAGGGCGCTCATGCGGTGTACGGCCGTGCTGCCGCCGCACGAGTTCCTGGACCGAGCGGTCAGAACACCGACAGCCCGGTGAGCGTCGTGAACCGGTCCAGGGCCGCCACACCGGCCACCGAGTTGCCGCGCTCGTCCAGGCCCGGGCTCCACACGCACAGCGTGCACCGCCCCGGCACGACGGCGATGATCCCGCCGCCGACCCCGCTCTTGCCGGGAAGGCCCACCCGGTAGGCGAAGTTCCCGGCCGCGTCGTACGTGCCGCAGGTCAGCATGACCGCGTTGACCTGCTTGGCCTGGCTTCGGGTGAGCAGCCGGGAGCCGTCGGCGCGGATGCCGTGCCGGGCGAGGAAGCCGGTGGCGAGAGCCAGATCGGCGCAGGAGGCGGCGACGGAGCACTGCCGGAAGTACTGGTCGAGCAGGGCCGGCACCTCATTGTCGATGTTGCCGTAGGACGCCATGAAGTGGGCGAGCGCCGCGTTGCGGTCACCGTGCGCCGTCTCGGAGACGGCGACCTCCATGTCGAAGTCCAGGGCGGGGTTGCCGCTCTCCGCGCGCAGGAAGGCGAGCAGCTCGCCGGCCGCGTCACCGGTACGGGTCTGCAGACGGTCGGTGACGACGAGCGCCCCCGCGTTGATGAAGGGATTGCGCGGGATGCCGTTCTCGTACTCCAGCTGCACCAGGGAGTTGAACGCGTTGCCGGAGGGCTCGCGGCCGACGTGCTCCCACAGTTCATCGCCCTCCCGGGCCAGGTCCAGGGCGAGGGTGAACACCTTGGTGATGGACTGCGCCGAGAACGGCTGCCGCCAGTCCCCCACCCCGTACACCGTGCCGTCCAGCTCCGCGACGGCCATGCCGAAGCTGCGCGGATCGCAGGCCGCGAGGGCCGGGATGTAGTCGGCGGGGCGGCCGCGTCCGGGCGTACGGCTGATCTCCTCGGCGATGCGCTCCAGGACCGGCAGGAAGGTGCGGGACGACGTCGTTGTCATGATCACCATTGTGCCTCCGGGCCGGTCCTGGAGCGTCATCGTGCTCGCGTCGCCCGCGCTCGCTGCCTGCTCGCGTTGCCGCGGGTCAGGCGGCCGGTGCCCCGCTGCCCGCGACGATTTCGGGGCGCAGCAGGTCGGCCAGCCTCCCGGCTGGCAACAGCCCCTTCTCCAGGACCAGTTCGGCCACTCCGCGGCCCGTGACGAGGGCTTCCTTGGCGATCTCGGTGGCCGCCGTGTAGCCGATGTGCGGGTTCAGGGCGGTGACGAGGCCGATGGAGTTCTCCACGGTCGCCCGCAGTCGCTCGGTGTTGGCGGTGATGCCGGACACGCAGCGCTCGGCCAGCGTGCCGCAGGCGCTCTTCAGGTGCGTGATGGACTCCGACAGGGAGTGCAGGATGATCGGCTCGAAGGCGTTGAGCTGGAGCTGTCCGGCCTCGGCGGCCATGGTGATGGCGACGTCGTTGCCGATGACCTCGAAGGCGACCTGGTTGACCACCTCGGGGATCACCGGGTTGACCTTGCCCGGCATGATCGACGAACCGGCCTGCACCGGTGGCAGGTTGATCTCGCCGAGGCCCGCGCGCGGCCCGGAGGACAGCAGCCTCAGGTCGTTGCAGCTCTTGGAGAGCTTGACCGCGATCCGCTTGAGCACGCCGGACACCTGCACGAAGGCACCGCAGTCCTGGGTGGCCTCGACCAGGTTGGCGGCGGTGACCAGGGGCAGGCCGGTGATGGCGGAGAGGTGCCGGCGGGCCGCCTCGGCGTATCCGGCGGGGGCGTTGAGGCCGGTGCCGATGGCCGTGGCGCCCAGGTTGATCTCATGGATCAACTCGACGGCCTCGGCAAGACGGCTGCGGTCCTCCTCGATCATGACGGCGAACGCGGAGAACTCCTGGCCGAGCGTCATCGGCACCGCGTCCTGCAACTGTGTACGGCCCATCTTGAGCACGTCACGGAACTCGACGGCCTTACCGGCGAAGGCATCCTGCAGCACGGCCATCGCCTTGAGCAGTCCACGCACCGCGAACACCGTCGCGATCTTGACGGCGGTCGGGTAGACGTCGTTGGTGGACTGGCCGAGGTTGACGTCCTCGTTGGGGTGCAGGTGCGCGTACCGACCCCTGGCATGGCCGAGCAGTTCCAGCGCGCGGTTCGCCACGACCTCGTTGGCGTTCATGTTGGTGGACGTGCCGGCACCGCCCTGGATGACGTCCACGACAAACTGTTCGTGCAGCTTGCCCGCGCGGATCTCCCGGCACGCGGCGACGATCGCGGCGGCCTTCTGCGGCTCCAGCAGGCCGAGTTCCTCGTTGGCGAGGGCGGCGGCCTCCTTGACGGCGGCCAGGGCGTCGATCAGGTGCGGGTAGACCGAGATCGGGGTGCCGGTGATGGGGAAGTTCTCCGTCGCGCGCAGGGTGTGGATGCCCCAGTACGCGTCGGCGGGTACGTCGCGGTCGCCGAGCAGGTCGTGTTCGCTACGGGTGGCGGCGGTCATGAGGGTTCAGGTCCTCTTTCTGAGGGGGTGCGGGTCAGCGCACCGAAAAGGCGTGCGGGGAACTGCGCGACCGGCCACGGACGGCCCGCGGGCCGGTGACGGCCCGCAGGCCCCGAACGGTCGGCGATTCAGCGGCGCACTACACGCAGGCGGTGAGGGGAACCGGGTCCAGCGCACGCGCGGGCCGCACGCATCCCACCGGCTCCCCGCCCCCGAGCAGCGGCTCCCCCGCGAACCCGGTGAGCAGCTCCGGGTCGACGCCGGCGCGGGCGAGGGCCGCCGCCGCGACCGGGATACGCGCCCGGTTCGCGCCGTCGGCGATCTTGACGGCGATGGCGCGGCCGTCGGGCAGCGCGGCCACCTGGACACCCTCGAAGCCGTCCTTGGCGAGCAGCCCGGGCACGGCGCGCATCAGGGCGGCGACGTCACGGCCGGAGCCGGAGGCCATCTCGGCGTGCTCGCGCATCGCGTCGGCGACCCGGGCCTCGGGCGTGCCGGGCGCGGCCGAGGTGATCCGGGAAAGGGCGCGGGCGAGGCCGTGCAGGGAGATGGAGAACAGCGGGGCGCCGCAGCCGTCGACGGTGACCCGGGCGACGCGCTGGCCGGTCAGGTCCTCGACGATCTCGGCGATGGCCTGCTGGAGCGGGTGCGCCGGGTCGAGGTACTCCGCCAGGGACCAGCCGTTGAGCTTGGCGGTCCAGAGCATGGCCGCGTGCTTGCCGGAGCAGTTCTGGGCGAGCCGGGAGGGCAGCCGGCCCTCACGGACCCAGGCGTCCCGGACGACCGGGTCGAAGGGCAGGTCGGGGACGTTGCGCAGGTCGTCCTCGGTGAGCCCGGCCAGTTCGAGGATGCGCCGGGTGCCGGCGAGGTGGCGCTCCTCGCCGGAGTGGCTCGCCGCGGCCAGCGAGAGCAGTTCGCCGTCGAGGGGCAGTCCGGCCCGCAGCATGGCCACGGCCTGGACCGGCTTGAGGGCCGAGCGGGGGTAGAAGGCGGCCTCGATGTCGCCGAGCTGGAACCGCACCTCGCCGTCGGCGCCGAGGACGACGACCGAGCCGTAGTGGATGCCCTCGACGACCCCGCCGCGGACGAGGTGGGCGACGGGAGTGTGAAGGGGTTCGCGGACGACGGGCGCGTCGGTGAGGAAGCTGCTGTACATCACTGCCTGCATCATGGGGTCGGGTTCGGCCGGTACGCGGGTCACGCGTCGGCACCGGTGGACGTGCGCGCTGTCCGGCCGCGGATGCCGTACCGGCCCGCGACCAGCGCTGCGACGATCAACGGCGGACAGAGCACGGTGGTGCGTCCGGCGCCGCCGTCGGCGTACATGAGGACCGGGACGGCGACGAGGCACGCCGGCGTCGGCACTTCGGTCCAGGTCGAGCCCGGCAGCCGGTACGACGGCCGGGTCGGCTCGCCCTTCTGGGCCTTCCGCCAGAGGAGCAGGGGGCGGAGCATGATCATGCCCCAGGTCGCGGGAATGCCGATCGCCGCGAAGTCGAGGACGATCTGCAAGCCCCTGCTGCAGCCCGCGTCCCCACCGTCGACATGGCCGGGCGAGGGACGCGTCCCGACTCTGAGGTGCTGCTCGCTCACGCTTCGGGTGCGTCTTCCGTGGGGGCCGTACGCGCGGGGCGCACGATGTCGGTGAGCGTCGTCTCGACGCGGTCCAGGTGGTGGCTCATGGCCTCCACGGCGTCGTGCTCGCAGCCGTCGACCAACGCCTCTACGATCGCCCGGTGCTCGCGGTTGGACTGCTCGCGGCGCCCGCCCAGCTCGTTGAGGAAGGCCGACTGACGCGCCAGTGCGTCACGGATCTCCTCGATGACCCGGCGGAACACCGGGTTCTGGGCGGCCTCGGCGACGGCGAGGTGGAAGAGGGTGTCCATCGCGACCCATGCGGTGGTGTCCGTCTCCCGCTCCATGCGGTCCAGCAGGTGGGCCAGGTGGTCGAGGTTCTCCGGAGTACGGCGCACGGCCGCGTAACCGGCGACTGGTATCTCGATGTGGCGGCGCACCTCGAGCAGGTCGCTGGCCGCGTAGTCGCCGAAGGTGGGGTCCTCGACGGCGTTCGCGACGACGAAGGTGCCCTTGCCGGTCCGCGAGACCGTCAGGCCCATCGTCTGCAGCGCGCGCAGCGCCTCGCGCAGCACGGGCCGGGACACCTCGAGGGTCCGGCACAGCTCGGCTTCGGAGGGGAGCTTGTCGCCGATGGCGTACCGGCCGCGCTCGATGGCGCCGCGGAGGTGGGCGAGGACCGCTTCCATGGCACTCACACGCCGCGGACCGAGACCACCTGTCTGGCTGTCTGACAGGTTCACGGGTGCGATCCTGCGGGTTGCGGGCGGGAACTGTCAAGGCGCGCCGGAAACGTTCATGGGGTGTGGACGCCTGAATACAGGCATCCACACCCCATGGGTGACCAGCGCGTCGTTCAGCTGCTGAGCGTGCCCGTGGCGAGCAGGCCGAGGAGCGCGGCGCCGATGACGACGCGGTAGATCACGAAGGCGTTGAAGGAGTGCTTGGCGACGAACTTGAGCAGCCAGGCGATGGAGGCGTACGCGACCACGAAGGACACGATCGTGCCGACGGCCAGGGGGGCCGCGCCGACGCCCGCACCGAGGGCGTCCTTCAGCTCGTAGAGGCCGGCGCCGGTCAGGGCCGGGATGCCGAGGAAGAAGGAGAGACGGGTGGCGGCGACGCGGTCCAGGTCGAGGATGAGCGCGGTGGACATGGTGGCGCCGGAGCGGGAGAAGCCGGGGAAGAGCAGGGCGAGGATCTGCGAGCAGCCGACCCACATCGCGTCCTTGAACGACGTGTCGTCCTCACCGCGCTTGTGGCGGCCCATCTGGTCGGCGGCCCACATCACGCCCGAGCCGGCGATCAGCGAACCGGCGACCACCCAGAGAGAAGCGAGCGGACCGTCGATCAACGGCTTGGCCGCCAGGCCCACCGCGACGATCGGAACGGTCGCGGCGATCACCCACCACGCGAACTTGTAGTCGTGGTGGTAGCGCTCCTCGCGATTGGTCAGACCGCGGCCCCAGGCGGAGACGATCCGCTTGATGTCCTTGAAGAAGTACACGAGCACGGCGGCGATGGCGCCGACCTGGATGACGGCGGAGAACCCGACGACGGACTTGTCGTCGACAGGGATGTCCATGAGCCCCTCGACGATCTTCAGGTGGCCGGTGGAGGACACCGGGAGGAACTCGGTCACCCCCTCGACTACCCCGAGGACGACGGCCTGACCGACGGAGATGGCGCTCATGGGATCCAGTTCTGACGAGAGTGAGTTGGTCGACAGTGTTGTAGACAGTACCTACTGTGTCCGGCCGTACGGCAAGCGCCTAAGCCCACAGGGCGCCGGCGAGCGAGACACCGGCGAAGGCCGCGGCGAGCCCCGCCACCACGCTCGCGACGACGTTGACGGCAGCGTAGAGGCCGGAGCCGGCCTCGGTCAGCCGCAGGGTCTCGTAGGAGAAGGTCGAGTACGTCGTCAGCGCCCCGCACAGCCCGGTGCCCAGCAGCAGCTGCAGATGCGTCCCGGCTGCTCCCGCGGAGGCCGCGCCCGTGAGCAGCCCGAGGACCAGGCAACCGGTGACGTTCACCACGAAGGTGCCCCAGGGGAAGAGCGAGTCGTGGCGGGCCTGCACGGCACGGTCGGTGAGATGGCGCAGGGGCGCGCCGATCGTGGCCCCCGCGATGACCAGCAGCCAGTTCACAACGACTTCTTACCCTTCGGGTCCGCTGCGTCCGGGCCGGGCGTACGGTCCACGTACCGGACGACCTCGCACTCCTCCAGGGTCACGAGACCCTCGCCGACCAGTTCGTCCAGCTGCGGCAGGAACGCCCGGACCCGCTCCTCGGTGTCCACGACGATCACCGCCGCCGGCAGGTCCTCGCTCAGGGACAGCAGGCGGGAGGTGTGGATGCGGGAGGAGGCGCCGAAGCCCTCGATGCCCCGGAAGACGCTGGCCCCGGCGAGTCCGGCGGCGTGCGCCCGGCGCACGATCTCGGAGTAGAGGGGCTTGTGGTGCCAGGTGTCGTCCTCGCCGACGTAGACGGTCAGCCGGAGGGCGCGGCCCGTGAGTGACGTCATCGCTGTCTCCTGATCAGCACCCGGCGGGCGGCGGCCGAGCCGAGCCACACCGCCGCGAGGGCCGCGAGCAGCGTCGTGGCGAGATAGGCGAGCCCCGCTCCGGGACGGCCGGCGTCGACCAGCTTGCGGATGTCGACGGCGTAGGTGGAGAAGGTGGTGAAACCGCCGAGGACGCCGGTGCCGAAGAAGGGCCGGGCGAGGCGGTGGGCGGCCCACACGTCGGTGATGAGCACCATGAACACGCCGATCACCGCGCAGCCGATGACGTTCGTCGAGAAGGTCGCCCAGGGGAAGCCGCCGGGTGGCGTCGGCCAGGCGAGGGCGAGCGCGTAGCGGGCCGACGCGCCCAGGGCGCCGCCGAGCGCGACCACGGCGACGACGGGTGCCTGTGCACGCCACTCGGACCGCCGCGGTGGGCCGGGGCGGACGTGGACGCTCTGGGCTTCCGGGGCTCTCATGCTCGTACGTCTCCTGTTCGGCCCTGCCCAACGGGAGATCACGGCCGGGCACCAGGGTACCGCCGGGCCGGTGCGGGGCTGGTCCGGCGGCGGCTCACACGCAGAGCGTTGCCCCCGGCGGTCGATCGGTGCCGGACCGGACTTGTCACGCGGCGGCTCGCACGCAGACCGGTACCCCCGGCGGCCGGTGCCGGACCAGACTGGTCACGCGGCGGCTCGCACGTAGACCGGTGCCCCCGGCGGTCGATGCCGGACCAGACTGGTCACGCGGCGGCTCGCACGCATACAACGCCCCCGGCGGCCGGTGCCGGACCAGACTGGTCACGCGGCGGCTCGCACGCATACAACGCGCCCGGCGCGGCGATCGGTGCCGGACCGGGCTGGGCAAGCGGCGGCTCCCGCCCGACAGCGCCGCTTGGCACGGTGGGGCGACGCTGGGCTTCCCAGGCGCCGGCTCGCACCCAGACCGTGGCCCCCGGGCGGCAGATCGGTGCCGGACCGAACTGGTCAGGCGGCAGCCCCCGCCCGACAGCGCCGCTTGGCACGCCGGATCCGCGCTGGGCCTCACAGACGGCGCTCCTGCGCAGACCACGGCATCCGGCGCGGCAGGACGGTGCCAGGCTCCTCAGGCGCGGCCTCGTGCGTGGATCACGGCGCCCGGCGTGCCTCGGTGACCTGACTGGCCGCGGCTCACGCGCAGAGCGCGGCCCCGGCGCGGCAGGACGGTGCCAGCCTCCTCAGGCGGGGCCTCGTGCGTGGATCACGGCGCCCGGCGTGCCTCGGTGACCTGACTGGCCGCGGCTCACGCGCAGAGCGCGGCCCCGGCGCG
>NZ_JBWKIR010000001.1:418909-506190 GCF_056432605.1 Streptomyces sp. NPDC045022 | reverse complement strand
GCGGCAGGACGGTGCCAGCCTCCTCAGGCGGGGCCTCGTGCGTGGATCACGGCGCCCGGCGTGCCAAATCGGCGACCTGACTGGCGGCGGCTCGCGCGCAGAGCGCGGCCCCGGCGCGTCGCATCGGTACCCCGCCTGTCGGGCCGCGGGGCCCGGTCTGCGGATCAGCCGGCGGTGGGCGGCGCGCAGACCGCGACGCCCGGTTCCCGGAGGCTGCCGAGGACCAGGTGTTCGCCGGCGGTGCAGACGCTGGTGACCATCCGGAAGCCGGAGCGGCGGCGGGTGAGGTGGTGGACGGTGCGGCCGTGGTCGTCGAGCGCCAGCACGCCGATCGTTCCGCCCGGCCGGAACGGCGCGTGGACGGCGGCCCGGGCGGCGGTGGCGCGGACGGCGGGCGGGGTGCGGTGCAGGACGTCCAGCGGGGGGACGCGAGGGGCGGCGAGGGCGACCCAGATCGGGCCGTCGGGACCCGCGCGCCACAGGTTGTCCGGCATGCCGGGGAGAGCTGCGAAGAGGTCGGTGTGTCCGGCGCGCGGGCCGGTGAGGTGGTAGCGGGTCAGCCGGCGGGCGCCGGTCTCGGCGATCACCAGGAAGGAACCGTCGGCGCCGACGGCCAGTCCGTTGGCGAACTGAAGCCCCTCCAGCAGGACTTCGGGTTCCCCGCTCTCCGGGGAGAGCCGGAGCAGCCGCCCGGTGCCGCTGTGTTCGACGATGTCGCCGATCCACTGGTCGAGCGGGTAACGGCGGCTGGAGACCGTGAAGAAGACGGTGCCGTCGGGCAGGGCGACGACATTGCTGCAGAAGCGGAGCCGCTCCCCCGCCACCGAGTCGGCGAGCACGCGGACGGTGCCGTCGTCGGGGCCGACGCGTAGCAGGCCGCGTTCCGCGTCGCACACCAACAGCCCGCCGTCCGGCAGCAGTTCGAGTCCCAGGGGGCGGCCGCCGGTCTCGGCCAGCACCTCCACCCGGGCCGTGAGCGGGTCGCCGAGGTGATGGACACGCAGGATGCGCCCGTCCTCCACTCCGGTCAGCACGCGCCCGTGCGCATCGGCCACCACGTCCTCGGGGCCGCGGGCGCCCAGGGAGACGTAGTGCAGCGGGACGAGTGCCGTGGGTCGGTCCATGTGCGGTGTCCTTCGCCGTCGGGTCGGCCCATCCTGGCACGTGAGCCGTCGGGCCGGCCCACGTCGACTGGTGACTCCGGTTTCACCAGCCCTTCTCGAACATCCGGGCCACCTCGGCGATGCGGATCTCGTCGCGCCGGTAGAAGGTGCGGCAGCGGATCCGCCGGGTGCGGAGCAGGCCGAGGCGAGTGAGGAGGTCCAGGTGGGCGAGGGCGGTCCGGCGGGGGACGCCGAGCTTGGCGGCAACGGCCCGGGCGGTGACGCCGGTCTCGGCGATGTCACGGTGGCGCGCGGCCGGGAAGTGGACCGCCGGGTCCTTGAGCCACTTCAGGATGGTCTGCCGTGTGCGGCCCGAGGGAGTTCCCATCATCCGTCCGCCCTCCATCCCGGCCCCTCGTACGCAGTCTGCCCACTGTGGCGCGGGCGACGCCGTCACGTCCGGAACTCGGTGGCCGTTGTCCGGTACCGAACGGCCGTGCGACCGGGGAATCCGGCCGCCGCCCCGGAAACACCGGCCGGGGCCCGGCCGCCCCTTACGGCCGGGCCCCGTCAGGGGGTTCAGCGGTGGCCGAACCACGTCATGGAGGAGAGCGCCTTGTCGTCGTAGCCGAACAGAGCCTGGTTCTCCCAGCCGTTGCCGGAGGAGGCGTCGGTGGGATCCCGGCCGTTGCCGGTGACGGCGGTCCAGGTCGCCTCCCAGTAGAAGACGCCGAGACCGCGGCCGTCAGGGACGGCCTCCACGATGCTCGCCACGTCGTTCATCCACTTGGTCCGGCCGGCCACGGTCGCCGGGTAGCCGGCGACGAGTTCGCCGGTGGTGTCGATCTGGTGGGTGAGCGAGTCGTCGCTGGCCAGGCGGAAGGGGTGGGCCGTCTCGGCGACGAACACCGGCTTGCCGTAGCGGGAGGCGGCGTCGTCCAGGGTGGTCTGGAAATCGGCGAGCGGGCCGTGCCAGTAGCCGTAGTACGAGAGCCCGCGTCGAACTTCACGCCGCCGGCGACCGCGTTGTCGAACCACCACTCGGTGCCGGCCTTGTCCCCGCCCTTGGTGAGATGCAGGGCGACCACCGTTGACGCGTTGACCGCCTTTACCGCCTTGTAGCCCGAGTTGATCAACCCGGCCAGCCGGCTCCAAGTTGTCCGTCGACCCCAGGCCGGGCTCGGCGAAGGCACGGCGAGTGCGGCCTCCACGACGACGGCCGCCGCGACCGGTCAGGATCGAAGAAGCCGCGGCGGGCCTCCCGGCCCTAGCGTGAGAGCACCGACGGGGAATCCGTCGGATCACGCAGCTCAGAAGGAGTGGGTCCCATGGCCACCGGCCTGCAGACGATCATCTACCCCGTCAAGGACCTGGCGAAGGCCAAGCCCTTGTTCACCGCCCTGCTGGGCGTCGAGCCGTACGCGGACGAGCCCTACTACGTCGGGTTCAAGGCCGCCGGGCAGGACGTCGGTCTCGACCCGAACGGGCACGCCAAGGGCATGACCGGGCCGGTGCCGTACTGGCATGTGACGGACCTCGAGGAGCGGCTCGCCGCCCTGCTGGAGGCGGGGGCCGAGCTGCTCCAGGACGCGCAGGACGTCGGCGGCGGCAGGCTCATCGCCTCGGTGAAGGACCCTGACGGCAACCTGGTGGGACTGCTCCAGGACACGGCGGCCTGAGGTTCGCGCGGCGACCGGCACAGCGCACTAGTTGCACACTCAACGATTGGCTGGATCGGTGCTACCGTGCGGGTATGGCAGTCAAGACGGCCGACGCCCGGCTCGAGGAACGGTGGCGGGGCATCCTCTCGGTGCACGCGCGCACGATGTGCGAGATCGACCGGGCGCTGCACCCGCACGGGCTCGGCGCCAGCGACTTCGAGGTGCTGGACATCCTGGCGTCCGAATCGCCCGGGGAGGGCGACCAGTGCCGGGTGCAGAACCTCGTCGGGCGGGTCCATCTCAGCCAGAGCGCGCTGTCCCGGCTGATCGGCCGGCTGGAGAAGGACGGACTGGTGGAGCGCTCGGTGTGCGCGGAGGACCGGCGCGGGGTGTGGGTCGCACTCACCCACAAGGGCCGCGAACTGCACACCGAGGTACTGCCGGTGCAGCGGGAGGTGCTCCAGCGCATGCTGACCGGGCAGGAGCGTTAGACCACCAGCTCGGCCCCGTCCGGCAGGACCTCGACACCTTCCTGGGCGACCCGCGCGCGTGCCGGTGAGGCGGGGTCGAGGAGCGGGTTCGTGTTGTTGAGGTGGGTGTAGATCCGGCGTACGCCGAGGTGGCGGGCGAGCGCGGCGAGGGTGCCGTCCGGGCCCGTGACCGGCGGATGCCCCAGGGCCGCCTGTCCGGCTCCGGCCCGCACCGCCGTGCCCCTCTCCTCGGCCGTGAAGAACGTGCCGTCCAGCAGCAGGCAGTCGGCCTCGGCGCACAGCTCGTCCAGGGCGGGGCTCCAGGCGCCGGCACAGGGCGCGTAGAGCAGCACTCCCCCGCTGGCCAGGTCCTCGATGCGGTACGCCGTCATCCAGGCACCCTCGGGCAGCGGTCCCTGGGCGGCCACGTACCCGGGGATCCTCGCTTCCACCGGATGAGCCGTGACGACCAGCCCGCCGGCCAGCACGAAACCGCCGTCGGCCAGGCTGTCCACCCACTCCCAGGGGGCGTAACGGTCCAGCGCGGCCCGTACCGGGGCCAGGACGGCGCGCACCGGCGGAGCCGCGTACACCTTCAGGCCCGCCGCCCCGCGCAGCTCGGTCAGGCCGGTGACATGACCGGCCTCGGCGTCGGTGAGCAGCACACCTCGCAACGGGGTGTCGCGGGGCCGGGGTCCGGGCCAGAGGGCCGGGGTGGCGGCGAGCTGGGTGCGCAGGTCGGGCGAGGCGTTCAGCAGCCACCAGTCGCGGCCGTTGCCGGTGACGGCGGCGCACTCCTGGGTCCGGGAGGGCAGCAGACCGCTCCGGGCGGCGGTGCACAGCTCGCAGGCGCAGTTCCACTGCGGGAAGCCGCCCCCGGCGGCGGTGCCCAGCAGGACGACCCTCACGACCATCGGCTCCTTCGCGCTCACCCGGATGTGTCTCCCGCTGGGATCTTCCCTGCGCGAAGGCGGGTGTTACCTCTCGGCGGGGCGCAGTTCCGGCCGACCTGGGTCCGGCTGCCGGTCCGCCGGCGCCAGGGCGGGATCGGGCCGACGCGCGGGCGGCCCGGCCGCGTTTCGGGGGCCGGCGGGTGAACTACGAGCCGATCGCCCACGGGCTGTGCCGCCGCCGCGACGCTCCGGCCCCCGGGCGGGCTCGCCGGCCCGCGCCTGGAGCAGGGGGACCTCACCGGTCCGGTGGCGCGGGCCAGGAGGCCGAGCGCCGACAGTTTCAGCCGGGCGCCGCCGGCGGAACCGGGTGTGCACAGGCTGGAGCCGCCTCCCGGAAGGCGGTGACCCACGACAGCGAGGTCAGCGCGTACAGCAGGAGGGCCGAAGCCGAGGAGTGCCCCGGCGAGCCAGGTCGCGAGCATGCCGATCAGCATCAGCGGGCCGAGCCGGGCCGCGCGCGGTCGATGCCGTCGTAGCCGCCGCGCGGGGTGGTGAGCCGGAGCGCTCGGCGCAGCACCCGCAAGGGCCCTTGGCGGGGTCAGCGGGCGAGCAGGGTGCGCACTCCCTGTGAGGTGAGTGTCAGCGCGTGGGCGGAGCTGCCGTCGATGGCGAGCGAGAGGTTCTCGTCGGGCCACTGCGAGGCGAGCGCGCCCAGCGGGATCAGGCGGTAGCGCGAGACGAACGGCAGCAGCTCGGCCATCTCGCCCTCCGTGGTGAAGACCGGGACGACCGAGTCGCCACCGGGTTGTTCCAGGACGGGCAGGGCCACCGTCGTGGCGTCGGCTCCCTCCCCGTCGATCGCGTCGTCCGGCACCGGCACGAGCACATCGGTGTGGGCGAGGGTGTCCAGGGCGGCCTGGTCGTCGGCGTTCACGGTCAGCGCGTCCAGCGCCTGCTGCGCCGGCGTCGGCAGGTCGTCGTGTGCGGGTGTCTCCATGGCAGATCCCCTGGTAGCGGCGGTCGTACGGGCTGTCCGGACGGGTTGCTGCCCGGGCGTGCTCCCGCCTCGCGTACCCGGTGGGGTCCGGGGCATGCGCGAGGATCGGCGGGAGCTCCGGTGGCGGGCCGGTGGAGACGGAGATGCCGAGGGTGACGGTGGATGGTGAAACCCGGCCGGCAGTGGGTGATCGCCGCCCACACGCCCCCCATGGTGCGGCCGAGCGCGGCGGCATGCCGGCACCACCCGGATTCCGCCGGGTCAGCCGAAGGTGTAGGTCAGCTGGTGGTGGCCGAGGGCGAGGAGGGTGCCGTCCACGAGCGCTCCACGCACACGAAGGCGTCGTGCTGCAGGACGAGTTCGGCGGCGAGAGTGCCGTCCTGCGTCTCGCGTACGCCCAGGGTCGGCACACCGGGGTACAGGCCCGGCCGAGCCGGTCGTCCAGCGGGCGGCCGTCGAAGAGGACGTAGGCGCCCTTGCCGGTGCGGGTGGTGATCAGGCCCTCCTCGGAGAGATCCGCTGGTGCTTGAGCGGGACGCCGGTCATGGCCCGGTCTCCGCGAGCAGGTCGGCGATGGTGGTGACCCGGATCAGCGGCCGGTACAGCTCCATGACCCGCAGCGCCCTGAGGTGGGAGTCGTCGTCCACGCCCGCGCAGGCGTCCGCCACGACCAGCACCTCCGTGCCGGCGTCGGCGGCGGCCAGGGCGGTGGACAGCACGCAGCAGTCGGTGCTGACGCCGGCCAGGACCAGGCGGTCGTCGGGACCGAGGCGGGCGGCGAGTTCCGGGGTCCACTTGCCGAAGGTGGTGGCTTCCACGACATGGCCGCCCAGGGCGGCGAAGTCGTCGGTCAGTTCCCAGAGTTCGTCGTCCGGGGGCCGGCGGGCGAAGGGCCACTGCGCGTAGTAGGCCTGCCAGGCGCCGGCCGGCTCCTCGGGGGCCACGAATCGGGTGAAGGTGACGCGGTCGGGGAAGGCCGGCAGGAGACTGCGTACACCCGCCGCCGCGTCGGCGTAGCGGGGCGTCGCCCACGGGCTGGCGGGGTCGGCGAAGACGTGTTGCATGTCGATCACGGCGAGGAGGCCGGGAGCGCCGGTCATACGCTGTACTCCCCCTCGTTCGGGGCGGTGCTCGGCGCCTGGTCCTCCTGTTCGCGCACCCGGCCCCGGCTCCCGAGCAGGGTGCCGGTGAAGGCGAGCGCGAGCGCGACCAGGACTCCGAGGTTGGCGTACGCCCACGCCCCGGTCTTTCCGCCGAGGCCGAAGGGCTCCAGGAGGTAGCCCTGCCAGGTCAGCCAGTCGGCGGCGGTGTTGGTGACCAGGCCCCAGCCGACGGCCGTGGCGGCCAGCGTGAGCGCCAGGGGCCACAGGGGAATGTCGCCGTAGCGGCCGTGCGGGCGGTACAGGTCGCCCTCGTCGTAGTCGCGGCGGCGCAGGGCCAGGTCGGCGAGCATGACCCCGCACCAGGCGGCGATGGGGACGCCGAGTGTGGTGAGGAAGCCCATGAACTGGCCGAGGAAGTCGCCGGCGAAGAACACGATGTAGACCGAGCCGGCGATCATCAGGACGCCGTCGAAGAACGCGGCCAGGTAGCGGGGCACCTTCAGGCCCGCCGAGAGCAGGGCCAGGCCGGAGGAGTAGATGTCGAGGACGGCGCCGCCGACCAGACCCAGGACCGCGACCACGGCGAACGGCAGCAGGAACCACGTGGGCAGGATCGTCGTCAGCGCGCCGATCGGGTCGGCCGCGATGGCCTTGCTCAGCTTCGGGGAGGAACCGGCCATCAGCAGGCCGAAGACCAGCAGGAGCAGCGGGGCCAGGGAGGCGCCGAAGGCGGTCCAGCCGATCACGCCCCGGCTGGACGAACTCCGGGGCAGATAGCGGGAGTAGTCGGCGGCGGCGTTGACCCAGCCGAGGCCGAAGCCGGTCATCATGAACACCAGCGCACCGATGAACTCCTGGGCGGAGCCCGCCGGGACGGCGCTGACCGTGCTCCAGTGGATGTGGTCGGCGACCAGACCGATGTAGACGAGGGTGAGCGCGCCCGTGATCAGGGTGATCCAGGTCTGCAGGCGCATGATCAGGTCGAAGCCCATGACTCCGCCGACCACGGTCAGCGCGGCCACCACCATGAGCGCGACCACCTTGGTCTCCGTGCCGCCGCCCCAGCCGAGCCGGCTGAAGACGGTCGCCGTCGCCAAGGTGGCGAGTGCGGTGAGGACGGTCTCCCAGCCGACGGTGAGCATCCAGGAGATCACGGACGGCAGCCGGTTGCCGCGCACTCCGTACGCGGCCCGGCTGAGCACCATGGTGGGCGCCGAGCCGCGTTTTCCGGCGACCGCGACGAAGCCGCACAGCAGGAACGAGACGACGATGCCGAGTACGCCTGCGACGAGGGCCTGCCAGAACGAGATGCCGAACCCGAACGCGAACGCGCCGTAACTCAGTCCGAGGACGGAGACGTTGGCCCCGAACCAGGGCCAGAACAGGGTCCTCGGCGTGCCCTTGCGGTCCGCGTCGCCGATCACGTCGAGCCCGTGGGTCTCCACCCGCATCGGGCGGCCGGGGGATCTGCTGTCGAGCGGGTCCTGCGGATACGTCATCGCCGAGCCACCTGCCCTACCTGTCCAGACGTGTTCGATCACGCTAGGTCGGGGGCGGCAGAGGGTCAAGGACGATCGGGGCGGTCGAGACGAGGCCTCGCGGGTGGCGCGACCGGCTCTGCTCAGCGGTCGAACTCCTCCTGGATCGAAGTCCTCGGCTCCTCCCTCAGGTGCTGGGCCACCCCGGGCTTGCCGCCGTGCCGCGCCCGCTCCGCCCGTTGAGCGCCGGTGTGGCCGAGATCCGGGTCCGGGTCCGCCGGGACCGACCGCGCCACCTCCTCACGGCCGGCGTACTCCTCGGCCGGGATGCCGCGCAGGGCCTCGACGACCTCTTCCGACGCACCCGCCGCACGCGCGGCCGCGACCAGCCGGCCCTTGTCCGCCGGATAGGTCACGTCCTTCACCGCGGCCAGCACCTCGGGGACGCTGGTGTGTGCCATGGCCGTGACGCCTCCCTCACTCCTCGCCTTGGCCGGTTCCCTTGTCCTTGTCCTTCTCCTGGTCCTGGTCCTGGTCCTGGACGGCGGTGTCCTCGCCCTCCGCCTGGGACGGGGTCGTACGCGGCGGCTGCTCCTCTTCCGCGGCGTCCGTCTCCGGCTCGCCCTCCGCCTGGGAGGGGGTGTACTCACTCATCGGGGCCTCCCTCAAACGTCCGTGCCTGTCCGGAAGCTCCCGGGTACCCGGCCGTTACCCGTCCGTACCGCGTCCCATGACCTGCCGGATCGCCTTTCGGATCAGCCGTCGGATCAGCCGTCGGAATCTGTGAATCCGCTTCCAGCGGGTGGGTACCTGACCGGTCCGGCGCAGCATGCGGCGCCGGCGCAAGGAGCATGCACCATCTCACCGCCTGGAGGAGTCATGGCGGGTATCAGCCCTCCTGAACTGCAGAAAGCCCTGTCCGGCGTGGAGTACCCGGCCGACTCGGACCAGCTCCGCAAGGTCGCCGAGAACAACCACGCGCCGAAGGAGATCACCGAGCGGATCTCGCACCTCGGGAAGAAGGAGTTCCAGAACCCGGCCGAGGTCAGCAAGGCCGTCTTCGGGAACGAGTGACCGAACGTGCGGCCCCGGACCGCGCGGCGGCCGAGCTGTCTAGCCCGGCCCTCGCGCGGTCCGTCCGCCGACAGGCGAGGGCACCGGGCCGCGTCCGAGGTGACATCCCTCACAGCGGCGTCGGCGACTAAGCGGGCCGCATAGTAGACACCGCCCCCGCGACATATGGGATTTGTCCGGCTTGCCGTGGGCGCGAGCCACGCTCCGTTCGATGGAGGGTCGACCGCCGGGCTGCTCTCCTCATCCGTCGCCGTACACGCGTTTCTGACGGGCCGACAGCATAGAGCAAACGTCGCGTACGCGAAGTCGGCATCTCTCGAGCCGCCTGGCAAGGGCCGCCCGGGTCTACGAAACGCGGTAGTAGAAAGGCACCTTTGCACTCACTGTGACGCCGTCCTGAGAATGAGCGCTCGGCGATCAGCAGTGAGGTTGACGTATGGGCCAGCACCGCAAAACCAAGCACTACCGGCGGATAGTCATCACCGCCGTCGCCATCGGAGCCGTGGGCGTACCGTCCGTCGCCCTGGCCTGTTCCGACTGGCCGTACGGCGCGGAAGACCCGTCGTACGCTCCCGTGACGAGCGCGCCCGTGGCGCAGTGGCAGCACATCCACAGGCATCACCACCGCAACGGCCACCACGTCGGCACACCGCAGACCACCGCGTCGCCCCAGCCCCGGGTCACCACTCATCCGAGTGCCGAGAAGAACGTCACGGTCCGCGCGCCCCAGAGGACCGCCGCACCCAGCGTGCCCCGGAAGACCGCCACTCCCACCACTCCGAGGGCCACCGCTCCCGCATCCGCCGCCCCTGCCGCGCCCAGCACCCCGAAGCCCACCGCCACGGCCTCCGGGATCGCCGCCGAGATCGTGCGACTCGTGAACGCCGAGCGGGCCAAGGCCGGTTGCCCGGCCCTGACTCTGAACTCGGAGCTGAGCAAGGCCGCGCAAGCCCACAGCGCGGACATGGCGGCCCACCAGAACATGTCGCACACCGGATCCGACGGGTCGTCCCCCGGCGATCGCATCACGCGTGCCGGC
This sequence comes from Streptomyces sp. NPDC045022, assembly GCF_056432605.1. Classification (NCBI taxonomy): domain Bacteria; kingdom Bacillati; phylum Actinomycetota; class Actinomycetes; order Kitasatosporales; family Streptomycetaceae; genus Streptomyces; species Streptomyces sp. NPDC045022. The sequence goes on along the minus strand of NZ_JBWKIR010000001.1, from coordinate 496,372 downwards.
TACGAGTGGAGCAGATACGGGGAGAACGTCGCCTACGGTTACGCCACGGCGGACCAGGTCATGGCGGGCTGGATGTCCAGCCCGGGCCACCGGGCCAACATTCTCGACTGTGCGTTCAAGGAGATCGGCGTCGGTCTCGCGCAGCCCAACAGCTACTGGACCCAGGACTTCGGCACGGCCCGGTGAGCGGCGGCGGCCGGCTCCTCTGATCGGCGCACGGGACGGCGCCGCCGAACCGGACCGGAAAGCCGGGCCGGTTCGCGGCGGCGCACGGGGCCCGCGGGTTCCGGAAGGGTGCGGAACAGCAGCCAGCTCGACGCCGGCATCACGACCAGCGGGGCGAGGGCGGCCCGCAGGGACGTCGCGTCGGCGACGCGGCCGATGAGGGGACTCACCAGACCGCCGATGCCGACGGTCAGACCGAAGGTGATGCCACCGGCGGTGCCGATACGTGAGGACAGGTGGCCCTGGCCGAGCGTGACCTGCGGGGAGAACGGGACGTACAGCCCGGCGGAGGTCAGCGACACACACGGATACAGGGCGGGGCCGGGGGCGAACACGATGCCCGGTCAGGTGGGCGGCGCGGGCGTCAGGCGCCGTTCGGTTGCGTCTCCGATCCCGTGATCCGGTGACGGCGGCCCGAGTAGCCGTACGCACGTTCGCACGCGCCCCTACCCACGTACTCGCGTTCGCGCCCCCTCCAGTCCGGCCGCGCCCGGGCGGCGGGAATGCGCGCCCCCCGGCCGCGGCATCCGGCGGCGTGGCGCGCCCCGGGCCGGCCCGGTCCGCGGCGAGGATGGCGTTGGGTGCGGAGAGACGGCTGGGAGGCGGCTATGACGGTGAACCGTATCGGCCTGGTCGTGCACGGCGGACGCGCCGAGGCCGTGGACGCCGCGCGGGCCGTGCGCGAGTGGTGCGCCGAGCACGCCGTGGGGTGCACCGACATCGACGTGTGGCAGGAGGGCGGCCGGCACAGCGCCCGCGAGGAGGTCGAGGCGGCGGGCGATCCGGACCTCATCGTCACCCTCGGCGGCGACGGCACCTTCCTGCGCGGTGCCCGGCTGGCGGCCGAGCACGACGTCCTGGTGCTCGGCGTCGACCTGGGCCGGGTCGGCTTCCTGACGGAGGTCCCGGCCCCGGAGGTGCGCGCGGCGCTGGACGCGGTCCGGGAGGAGCGGATCACCGTCGAGAGCCGGATGCTCCTCACCATGCGGGCGTCGTGCCGGCTGGAGGTGCCCGCGCAGATGGAGGCGTTGCTGCGGTACGGCCGTGGTCCGCTGCTGCCGCCGCCGCGGGTGCGCACGGAGTGCGAGGCGGGCGGCGACTGGGGCGTCGCCCTGAACGTCATGGCGCTGAACGACGTCGTCCTGGAGAAGTTGGCCCGGGACCGGCAGGTGTCGGTCGGGGTCTATCTGGCCGGCCGGCTCCTCGCCTCCTACTCCGCCGACGCGCTGCTGGTCGCCACGCCGACGGGCTCCACCGCGTACAGCTTCGCCGCCGGCGGTCCGGTCGTCTCGCCCCGCGCGGAAGGCCTCGTCTTCACGCCGGTCGCCCCGCACATGGTGTTCAACCGCTCGGTCGTGGCCGCCCCGGACGAGCCCATCGCCCTGCGGGTGCTGGAACGGTCCGGTCAGGCGGCCGTCAGCATCGACGGCCAGCTGCGCGGTGTGCTGAGCCCCGGGGACTGGATCGGCGTGTACGCCGCTCCCCGCAGGCTCAAGGCGGTCCGGCTGGGCCCGACGGACTTCTACGGCCGGCTGCGTGAGCGGATGAACCTCACCGACGCGCCGGCCGCGCTCGCCGACGGGAGCGCCGCCCCGCTGTGGCCGGTGACCACTGCGCCGCCCGGCGACCTCACGCACCTCGCCCTGCCTCCGGCACCCGACGAGACGTCGTGGCGCTCCTGAGGCGTACGCGGCAGTGCCGGGCACGCCGGGTCTTGACCGCCGACCAGCGGACCCGGGGCCCTCACGAAAGGTTGTGCACGGTGACCGGATCGCCCAGACGCACCGTCCCGGGTCGAAGGACGTCCAGGTAGACGCCGAGGCAGGCCGGCCGCCGCAACTGCAGGACAGGCGCACGGTCTGCTCGGTGGTTCCGCCCGGGGCGCGCAGAAGCGGCAGGTTCGCCGATTCTCGTCCTGGATGGCCGCAGAACCCGTCCGCACCCTCGCCACTTGCACCGGCCGGCGTCGAGTTCGTCAACGTCGGTATGCAGCGCCGACTCGTCGGGAACTCCGTGGCGGGACAGGTCAGCCGGGTGCCTGCTGAGTGAGGGTGTCCGTTTCCTGAGTGGCGGCCCAGGAGGCGAGCAGGCGCAGGCCCTCTTCGGAGGGTGAGCCGGGTTCGGCGGCATAGACGGTGAGGGTGAGGCCGGGCTCGGCCGCCATCTCCAGGCCCTCGTAGGCCAGGATGAGTTCGCCGACTGCAGGGTGGTGGAAGCGCTTGGTTCCGGTGCCATGGTGGCGGACGTCATGGGCGCCCCAACGGGTTCGGAAGGCGTCGCTGCGGGTGGACAGCTCGCCGACAAGGTCGTGGAGGTCCTTGTCGTGGGGGTTGCGTCCGGCTTCGGTGCGCAGAATGGCAACGGCGACGTCGGCGGCCTGGTCCCAGTCGGGGTAGAAGCGGCGGGAGGCGGGGTCGAGGAAGTTGAAGCGGGCGAGGTTCGCCTGGTTGTGCGGGTTGGCATAGGCGTCCGCGTAGAAGGCGCGTGCGAGCGGGTTGGCGGCGAGCAGGTCCATGCGGCCGTTGCGGACGAAGGCCGGGCCGGCGGTGATGGCGTCCAGAGTCCACTGCAGGCTGCGATGCGCTCTCCACTGCCGGGTGGCGCGGCGGCGGGGCCGGGTGAGGGCGTCAGTGCCGTCGGCGGCCTGCGCCAAATGGAGCAGGTGGGCGCGTTCGGCGTCGTCGAGCTGAAGGGCACGGGCGACGGCTTCCAGGACAGGTGGGGAAACGCCGGCGAGGTTGCCGCGCTCCAGCTTGGCGTAGTACTCGACGCTCATGCCTGCAAGGGCCGCGACCTCGCTTCTGCGCAGGCCGGGCACACGCCGCCGGCCGCCGGCCGGCAGCCCGGCCTGCGCCGGGGTGATCTTGGCTCGCCGCGAGATGAGGAACTCGCGGACCTCTCGCTGGTTGTCCACACCTCGACGGTACGTCCGGCATGCCGCGGGAGGGATGTACTGCCAATACACCTCTTGACGGTGACTCGCTGCGCGGACGGAAGGCCGGTTACCTGGATGGTGTGGCGCTCCTTCCCTCCGCCTGAGCGAAGGGAAAGGGATGCCTCGCACGGGCCCCGCGGGCGACCGGCCCGCCCGGGGTACGCAACTGCACTTGGCGCCTGCCGGTACCGCGCCGGTACCCGACGCCCTCAGGATGTAAGGAGTCCCACCCATGCGCGGAGCAGTGATCCACGCCCCCGGCGATGTGCGCTTCGAGACCCTCGACGACCCGAAGATCCTCCAGCCCACCGATGCGATCATCCGAACGGCCGTCACCTGCGTGTGCGGTTCGGACCTGTGGCCGTACCGCGGTGCAGAGCCCATCGGCGACCCGCACCCGATGGGGCACGAGTACGTCGGCTTCGTGGAGGAGGTCGGAGCCGAGGTCACCTCGGTCAAGCCGGGTCAGTTCATGGTCGGCTCCTTCGCCACTTCGGACAACTCCTGTGCGAACTGCCGCAACGGCTTCCAGTCCAACTGCCTGCACCGTGAGTTCATGAGCACCTGCCAGGCCGACCACGTCCGCATCCCCAACGCGCAGGGCACGCTTGTCGCCACCGACGAGGTGCCGGGCGAGGAGGTGTGGCCCAGCCTGCTGGCTGTCTCCGACGTGATGGGAACCGGCTGGTGGGCCGCCGAAGCCGCCGAGGTCAGGCCGGGTTCGACCGCCGTGGTGGTGGGCGACGGTGCGGTCGGCCTGTGCGGGGTGATCGCCGCGAAGGAGATGGGCGCGGAACGGATCATCGCGATGAGCCGCCACGAGTCCCGGCAGAAGCTCGCGCGCCAGTTCGGCGCCACCGACATCGTCACCGAGCGCGGCAACGAGGGCGTGGCCCGGATCAAGGAGATGACCGGCGGGATCGGCGCCGACAGCGTGCTGGAGTGCGTCGGCACCGCCCAGGCCATGCAGCAGGCTGTCCACAGCGCCCGCCCGGGCGGCAACGTCGGCTTCGTCGGCGTCCCCCACGACGTCGCGGTCGACGGACAGGAACTGTTCTTCTCCCACGTCGGCCTGCGTGGCGGCCCCGCCCCCGTACGCCGCTACCTGCCCGACCTGATCAACCTCGTCCAGTCGGGCCGGATCGACCCGGGCAGGGTCTTCGACCTCACCCTGCCGCTGGACCAGGTCGCCGAGGGCTACCGGGCCATGGACGAGCGCCGCGCCATCAAGGCCCTGCTCCGCCCCTGACACCGCACCCTCCGGGGGCCGGCACCGGGACGCCTGCCACCCCGCCCCGGCCCCTGCCCCCGTTTTGCGCAGCCCCGGCGCCGGCTTCGTCATCGGCGTCGCCCTGCCCGTCGACGGCGGCTACGTCGCCCAGTGACCCGGAACCAGGAACCCGCTCATCCGCAGGAGGATCATCGTGGAATTCGTCCAGCAGCAGCCCACCAGCAAGGCCCCGGCCGACTGGTTCACCGGTGACGTCTGGTGGGACGTCATCGTCGCCGGTCAGGAACCCTCCCGCATGCGCGCCAACCTGGTCCGCTTCTCACCCGGCGCCCGCACCAACTGGCACAGCCACGCCGTCGGACAGACGCTGCACTTCGTCTCCGGCATCGCCCTCATCGGCACCCGCGACGGCACCGTCTTCGAAGCCCACCCCGGCCGGACCATCACCTGCCCGCCCGCCGAGGAACACTGGCACGGCGCCGCCCCCGACCGCTTCATGGAACACATCGCCATGTGGGAAGCCACGACAGACGGCACCCCGGAAACGACCTGGGCGGAACCCGTCACCGACCAGGAGTACAACGCTCCGCGCACCCACGACCGGTAACCTCCGGTGCCATCGGCGTACGTCCGCCTCGACCTCGCCCAATGTCCGCGAGGGAGCGTGCGATCGTCTTCGCCGGCGCCACCCGGAACGCCCTCGAAGTCCTTGCGGACGGGGTTGACCCGGGATCCGGGTCCGCTGAGACACCACGGGCCGCCCTCAGGGCGGCGCCGGACGGAGGGCCAGCAGGGCGATGTCGTCCGTGGCATCGGTGCCGAGTCCGATGACCAGCTCGTCGCAGAAGACGTCGAGCGGGGCGCGGGCCGGGGCCGCGGTGTGCTGCCGCAGCCGGGTCATGGCGTCACCGAGGGGTTCGCCGCGTCGTTCGATGAGACCGTCGGTGAACATCAGCAGGGTGGAGTGGGGCGGCAGTCGCATCCGCATCGTCGGCTGCTTTCCTGCCGTCGCCCGCTTCCGCTCTCGGCTGCTTTCCTGCCGTCGCCCGCTTAGGCCTCTTCGGTCGCGGCCCGAATGCGGCGCCGCTCACCTGCGAACACGAGAACCTCGCGCACTGTCCGCAATCACGAACCCGCTGTCGTCCCCTTCCTCGACCTGATTGAATGAGGAGTCGTTGAGGGTTGGGCCTGGCGCTGTGGGGCGGACCACCGCCCGGAGGGACGGAGTCGTGACCGGGGGCACGCCTACGTTGGCCGTCAAGTACGAGGATTTTCCGGCTTTATACCGTGCCGCTGATTCCAACTCCCTGAGCGGGCAGCGGAGATATCTGCGGACGACCCGACTGCAACTCGGTTCCCTGGTCGCCGCCGCTCTGTTCGGCATCTTCGGATGGCAAGTGGGCCGTGCGGACATGGCCGCCGTACTGGCAGCGGTGGCCTTCGCGTCCGCTCTGGTCAGCGAGGTCTATCTGCTGAAGGAGCGGCCCGACCGGCAGTGGTACACCGGACGGGCGGTAGCGGAGTCCGCGAAGACGCTCACCTGGCGCTACATGGTCGGTGGCGCACCGCTTCAGGTCGAGGCCGCAGACGACGCGAGCGCCAACGGACTGCTCCTGGAACGCTTCGCCCAGATCGAGGCCGATGTTCGTGGGCTGTGGCTCATCCCGGACGGGGGCGCTCCCGAACAGATCACACCCGTGATGGCACGCGTGCGTGCTCTGTCGCTCGACGAGCGACGCGCGTTCTATCTGGAGCACCGGATCAAGGATCAGCTCGACTGGTAGTGGCGCAAGGCTCGCTCGAACGCACGGGTCGCCGTCCGCTGGTCCGTCACCCTGGCCATACTCGAACTGCTCGGCCTGGGCGCGGGTATCGCGAGGGCGGCGGGGTTGGTCGACGTGGATCTGATGGGGTTCGCGGCGGCGTTGGCGGCGGCCGGCACTGCCTGGGTGCAGGCCAAGCAGCATCAGAACCTGGCGACCGCGTACGCGGTCACGGGGCATGAACTGTCCGCGATCGCCGTCCGCGTGCCCGCGACGTCGTCGGAGGGGTCCTGGGCGTCCTTCGTGGCCGACGCGGAGGAGGCGATTTCGCGGGAACACACGCTGTGGCGGGCCTCCCATGGCGGCTGACCGCGCCCGGCCCGGTCCTGACCGGGGCTACGACGCGTTCATCTCCTACAGTCACGCGGTCGACGGACAGCTGGCGCCGGCCCTCCAGCGAGGGCTGCACCGGTTGGCGTGGCCATGGAACAGGTCACGAGCGCTGCGCGTGTTCTACGACCAGTCGAGTCTCTCGGTCACGGAGGACGTCTGGGGAACCATCGAGAAGGCGTTACGCGACTCGTCCCACTTCATCCTCATGGCATCCGCCGAATCGGCCGCCTCCGAGTGGGTGCGCCGGGAAATCGCCGACACTGCCCACGTCCGGCTACGTGGACAGAGCGACCACGCTGAGTCCGGACGGCCGGACCGTCGCCACGGGCGGTATCGACGAGAACGTGACCTTGTGGGACATCACCGACCGCCGTAGACCCGTCCGGCTGGTCACGTTGCGGGGACACAGCAAAACCGTCACTACGGTCGATTTCAGCCCTGACGGCACGATGGTGGCCAGCGGCGGGGACGACGGACGGATCCTGCTGTGGACGATCAACGATCGACGCCACCCGCGTCGGGTGCTCACGATGAAGCGGCCGACGCCGGTGGGTTCACTCGCTTTCGCTCCCCGCGGCAGCACCCTCGTGGCGACAGGCAACGGGACGTCGTTCAGCGACTGGAACGACGGTTGGACCCGCGCCTGGGACGTCAGCGGGGCCAGACCGGTGGAGCGCGGCCGGCTCAACGGGGCACGATGCTCTCCGGTGCCATCGAGTACCACCCGGACGGCAGCATGCTGGTCCTGCGGTCGTTCACCTCGACCACGCTGGTCGGCAGCCGTCGGCTGTACGAGGTGGACGGCGGCTACGGAGTTCTCAGCGGGGACGGCGCCATGATGGCCACCAGCGGCAGCGTGTCCCGAGAGGGCGTCACCCTGTGGGACATGGCCTCCCCGGCACATCCCCGCCGTCTGACCTCGTTCCCCAGCGGTGCCGGCAGCGTCGATCAGTATGTGTTCGGCTTTCACCCGCGAGCGAATCTGCTGGCCGTCGCGGTCCGGGGCGACCCAGCTGTGGGAGATCGGTGCACCCCGACAGGCCAACCGCCTGCTGAAGCTGCCGTCGGACACAGAAGCGCACAGCCTGGACTTCTCGCGAGACGGCCGCACGCTTGTCATCGGCAGCGAAGAGGGCACGGATGTATGGGACCTGGGCCGGCTGCCCGCCACGGTCGGCGACTTCCACGCCAGGGCCTGTACGGTGGCCGGCGGTGGACTGACGCGCGCACAGTGGCAGACCTACGTCCCCGGGATGCCCTACCGGCGAACCTGCCCCAGAACGTGAGTGTGGGCCCTCCCTGCAACCGGCGCCACGCGGCTTGACGCCCTGCGCTCTGCGTGGGCTCAGTCGTACGCCTTCAGGCACAGCAGCGTCGCGCCGTCGTCCACCTTCGTGGACCAGTATGTATTGGCGTCGTACTGCCCATGGCGGCAGACCTCGCTACCGGCGCCCCCCGTCGCCCGGTAGATGTCCGTGACGACCAGAATCTCGTTGTACGCCGCGGGAACCATCCGGTCCGTGCAGTTCGGGGAGGACAGCATCGCGACGCTGCTGACGTAGTTGCCGGTGCGCTTGGCGAGCAGGCAGTCACCCTGGTGGTACTGGCCGGTGAGGCAGAGCGCGGTCCGCTCGCCGCTGCTGGTGGAGTAGTACGACCAGGTGGCCTTGCCCACGCCGGACGCGCAGTCGCCGGTGGTGCCGGTGACTTCCACGCGCGTTCCGTAGCCGCAGGGCGTCGTGTTCGGCTTCTCCTCGCTCCAGTCGTACTTGGTGGTGCCGCCGTAACCGGTGTCGACGACGTCCAGGCAGTTCCCGTACGAGACGGCCTTGAACGCCTCTTCGGTGGGGTCCGGCTCGGGGGAGCTGGTCTCCGCCTCGGGTTCGGGCTCGCTGTCGTCGGAACCGCCGCTCGAGGAACCCGAGGAGCCCGCGTTGTCGGTGACGCTGTCGGTACCGCTTTCCGTACCGCCGAGGCTGCCGCTGCCGCCGAGACCGCTGGTGCCGCCGGTGCTCGAGAAGGTGAAAGACGAGGTGGGGCTGCTTTTCGGGGTGTCGTCGCCGTTCTTGTCCCAGGGCTGCCAGAACAGGACTCCGATGACGAGTGCGGCCACCAGCAGGCCGCCCCAGCCTTCCGAGGAACCCGGCTTCTTGGCCGCTCCGGACTTCGGTGGTGCCTTGGGAGGAGATGAGGTGGATGCCGTGCCGGTGGTCTTGTTCCTGGCGGACGTCTCGGTCTTCTCGCGCGCGACGCGCTCGCGTTCCTGGCGCTGCCTCTCCTTGCGCGCGCGTTCCCTCCGTTCCGCCTCCTTGCGTTCCGCCTCCTGCCTTTCCCGCTCTTTCCGCTCCCGCTCCTTCCGTTCCTTCTCCTGTCTCTCCTGTTCCTTGCGCTCCCGCTCCCTGCGTGCCGCCTCTTCCTTCCGCGCTTGTGCCCGGCGCCTGCGCTGCTCCTCTTCCTGGCGCGCGACCTCCCGTGCCTCCGCCTCCGCCTGTTCCTCGGCCTGCGCCCGCAGCAAGGCGTCCCGCTGCCGGCGCAGGGCATCCAGTTGCGCGCGCATCTCGCCGAACGCCTCGTCCGCGCCGCCCGAAGCACCCTCGGGCTTCACCTGAGTCAGCGCTTCGGCCGCGTCGAAGTCCACTGCTCCGTCCCGCAGTTGGCGGCCCTGCTCCGCGTACTCCCCGATCAACGCGGTCCACGCCGGCGGCAGGCACCGCTCGGCGTCCCCGTCCGCCACCATCCGGTCGAGTCCGGCGAGGACGTCGCGCAAGACGTCGGCCGGGACGGGGCGCCTCCCGGGGTCGACCTCCAGCAGGGGGAGGATCAGCGGTTCCAGTTCCGCCGGCAGTCCGCGGGTGTCCAGCTCTCCGCGCTGGACGAGGGCGAGGATCCCGATGGAGTGGTCCGTCTGCTCGTACGGCGGGCGGCCGACCGCGAGGAAGAAGAGCGTGGCTCCGAGGGAGTACAGGTCGGACGCGGCGGTGGACTTTCTGCCGCACGCCTGTTCCGGTGAGGTGAACGCGAAGGTGCCGATGGTCGTCGTCGAGCTGGTGTGGTCGTGGGCGTGCGAGATGCCGAAGTCGATGAGGCGGGGGCCGTCATGGGGCAGCAGGATGTTCAGGGGCTTGATGTCACGGTGGACGACCCCCAGGGCGTGCAGCTCGACCAGCGCCCGCGCGGTCCCGGCCGCGACCCAACGCACCGCGTCGACCGGCAGGGTCCCGGCGCTGACGACGAGTTCGGCCAGGCTGGGCGCCGGAATGAACTCGATGGCCAGCCACGGGCGCTCCGCTTTCGCGTCGGCGTCGAGCACCGTGGCGGTGTACGCGCTGTCGACCCGCCCCGCCAGCTCCACCTCGCGGGCGAACCGCTCCCGGTCCGGCCTGCTCACGATCCCCTCGGCAAGGAGCGTCTTGACCGCGACGAGCCCGGGGAGCACCACGGTTCCGGTGGGCCCGGCGGCGCCGGCGGTCCCCGGGGCTTCCCGCCGGCCGAGATAGACGCGGCCCATGCCGCCGGTGGCGATCCGCCGCAGCAGCCGGTAGGGGCCGAGCCGCCGTGGATCGCTGGATTCGAGCGAATAGAGCTTCATTCCGGCCATGCGGCGTCACTCCCCATGTGCTCCCCCGTCCTTGCTGTGGTCCGCGTGCGCCCCGTTCGCCGTACGCGCTCCAGCGATACCGCGATCAAACCGTGCCATGCCAGGGCGAGTTGGGGAAGTCCGCCTGGCCGGAGCGGCCATCGCCGTCCGGCGAAGCGCACGGTGCCGGGGTGTTCCCGGCCCGGCCACCGATCGCGCGGGGCCGCGCATCCGCGAAAGCTGCGGATCCCGCGGATGCTATGTTCGCCAGCCGACGGGGTGACGAGGAGATGCGTACACGGCCCGTCGGCCGGCCGAACGGGACGCCAAATGCGCGACCCGCGACCCGCACCCCGTAGCAGCCGCAGGAGGAGCAGCCACGTGACCAGCCGCGTCACCTTCGTCTCGCCCGCGACGAGCCCGTCGCTGCGGCAGGCCCGCTTCTACGACGGCGACTCGGTCGACGATGTCGGCGCGGCCCTCGCCCGCTCGGCGGCCGGGACACTGTCCCCGTACGCCCGCGTCACCGTTTCCCCGAGCGTGCGCTGCCGGGAGACGGCGGCGGCGCTCGGCCTCGACGGCACGGCGACGCCGGAACTGGCGGGTCTGGATGCGGGCCGCTGGCGAGGCCGCACCCTCGAGGAGGTGGTAGCCGCCGAACCGGAGGCAGTGGGCCGTTGGCTCGCCGACGCCGACTGGTCGGCGCACGGCGGGGAGTCGGTGCGGGACATGTGCGAGCGGGTCGGGCGCTGGCTGGACACCGCGCAGGACACGGACGGCCGTACGGTCGCCGTGGTGGAGCCAGAGGTCGTACGGGCCGCGGTCACACATGTCCTCGGCCTGCCCGCGGCTGCCTTCTGGCGGCTCGACGTACCGCCGTTGACGGCCACGGAGTTCAGCGGACGGGTCGGACGCTGGAATCTGCGGCTCGGGCAGCCCCTGAACGCGTCGGGCACCGCCGCGGCGCCCTGACATGGGGCACGCGAGAGGACCCCCGGATGGTTCCGAGGGTCCCTCACGTCATGCACGACCGCTCAGTTCGAGACGGGAACTGTCCGCCCGGACGGGGCTGTCGCGGGCTTCGGGTTCAGCTTCCGCTCGGCCAACTCGCCGAAGAGCAGCCCGAACCCGCCCCACAGAACGCCCTGGATGGCCAGGGCGGACAGGCGGAACCGCCACAGCAGGGTGGCCGGGAAGTCCTTCGGCACCTCATTGACGGCGGGCAGGAACTCGTAGGCCAGACCGATCACGACGGCGAAGGAGGCCACCGCGACCACGGTCGCCCACCAGGTGCCCAGACCGGGCGCCAGGCGCTTGCCCAGGATGGTGGCGGCGACCGCGAGGAGGACACTGAGCAGCATCATCAGGAAGTACAGGGTGGTCCGCTTGCCGATGGTGTCGGGGTCGCCGACCGACGGCGGATTGGCCGGGTACTTCAGGAACGGGACCACGTACACGGCGAGCAGTGCGCAGCCGGACAGCAGCAGCGCGGTCGCTCGCGGGGAGAAGCGGCCCACGCGGCCCAGCGCGAAGGAGAAGGCCAGCGCGGCGATGCCGCCGAAGGCGACCCCGTAGAGGAGGACACCGGTGGCGAGACCGGCGGTGGACTGCAGGGAGCGGGAGACGACCTCCATCTCGTGCTCGTGGGAGTGGGCGTCCTCGAAGCTGATCGCCTTGTCGACGTTCGGCTCACCGAGGAGGTAGGAGACGATCAGGGCGAGCACACCGGCGGCCAGGCCGGCGAGCATGCCCCGCACGAGGAGGTGTCTTACCGTTGCGGAGTTCATGGGGGTGCGGCGTCCCTCGCGTCAGTGGCAGGGGAAGCCGAGCAGGTGGCGCGCGTCGTGCACCCACTCGTGGACGTCCGTGCCGCTGAACACGGAGGTGGCGCCCTGCTCGGCGCCGACGAAGTACAGCAGGATCAGCATCAGGATGCCGAAGAAGACCGCCCAGGGAGCTATCGCCTTCAGCGGCAGCTTGGCGGGGATGGCGGGAGTGGTGGCTGTCGGCTGGGCGACGGTCTGCGCCATGGCAGAACCTCCTCCGGGAGTTCGCGTCCCGTCTCGGTGGTGCAGGGGACGACGGCCACGGGTCTGACTCACGCGACGCCTCGGAAGGCATCTCGCATACAGTGGCGCGACCGTGCCGGATTCCCACCGGCTTCCGTCTCGCCGTCGTCGATACCGGACAGACCGTACCGCGCGACGGGTGCCCCGCCAAGACCGCGCCACCTTGCGTGATCTTCCTCTCCCGGCAAGTGCGAGTTCCTGTGGGGGCGGTGGGTGTCATGGGTCAGCGGTGGCGGGGCCCGGGTGGCGTTTCAGGCAGTCGCCAGTGGCTGTGCGCGGGCGATGAGAAGGGCGACGTCGTCATGGCCGGCCGGGTCCCGGAGCTGCCGCAGAAGTCGCTCGCAGGTCTCCTCGGTGGAGGGGTACGGCGGTGACAGCTGGCCCAGGAGGTCCTTCAGGCGTTCATCGATGGGGTCGTCACGGGTTTCGACCAGTCCGTCGGTGTACAGGACGAGTTGGTCCCCGGGATTCAGGTCGAGGGTGCTGGTCTCGAAGGCGACACCGCCGACGCCCAGGGGGATGCCGGTGGGCAGGTCGAGGAGTTCGGCCGGTCTGCCGGCCCGCACCAGCACCGGGGGCAGGTGGCCGGCGGAGGCGATGTGCAATCGGGCGTGATGCGGGTCGTAGACCGCGTACACGCACGTGGCGATGTAGGGATCCAGACCGCTAGTGATCTTGTCGAGGTGGGTGAGGATCCGGGCCGGGTCGAGGTCGAGGTCGGCGAGGGTGGAAGTGGCGGTGCGCAGGCGGCCCATGGTGGTGGCGGCCGGGATGCCGCTGCCCATGACGTCGCCGACCGTGAGGGCGGTGCGGTCCCGGTCGAGTGGGATGACGTCGTACCAGTCGCCGCCGACCTCGCTGAAGGCCTGCGCGGGCCGGTAGCGGGCGGCGACCTCCAGACCGGGGTGACGCGGCGAGAGTCGGGGAAGCAGGCTGCGCTGGAGGGTTTCGGCGGCGCTCCGGATGTGCTGGTGCAGGATGGCGTTGTCGATGCTCAACGCGGCGGAGGCGGCCAGTTCGCAGGCGAGGGTGAGGTCGTCCTCGTCGAACGGCAGGGGGTTGCGGGCACGGGCCAGCGCCATGACACCGATGACCTGTCCGCGGGCGATGAGGGGGACCGTCATGTCGGTGTGGACACCGGCCCGGGCGAGCAGGCGGGCGGCGTCGGAGTCGGCGGCGATACGGGTGAGGTCGCCACCCTCCAGGTGGGTGATCAGCTGAGGGCGGCGGGTGCGGATGCAATGGGACGCCGGATGGTCGGCGTGGTAGGCGGTGAGGCGGCCGGGGGGCACGATCGCCTGAGCGGCTTCGGTGGGGTAGGCGGTCTTCACCGCCAGGGCGCGGAACAACGCCGGACCCTCGCCCACGTCCACGCGCCCCGTCTGCAGTACCGAGTCCAGGAGGTCCACGGCCACCATGTCGGCCAGGTCGGGTACGAGGAAGTCAGCCAGTTCCTGTGCGGTCCGTTCCACCTCCAGCGTGGTGCCGATGCGGGCCGAGCCGTTGGCCACCAGGCGCAGGCGCTGCTGGGCCCGGTCGGCCTTTTGGGCTGCCCGGTACCGGTCGGTGACGTCCACCACCACGTTGGCGATGCCCAGCACGCGCCCGTGGTGGTCCTCGAGCCGATAGAACGACACCGCCCAGGCGTGGTCCTCGTCCGGGTCGGCGTGCGTACGACCCACGACCTGCTGGTCCACCACGGGGACACCGGTCTCCAGGACCTTCCGCATCCCGGCCTCCGCGGCCGGGAACTGGGGGCCGGGGAGGACCTCGCGCAGGCTCCGGCCGATGTGGCCGGCCTCGGGGACGCCGTGCATCGACGCCAGGGCCGGGTTGACGGCCACGTACCGCAGGTCGGTGTCCAGGACGGAGAGTCCGATCGGGGCCTGGGTGACCAGCCGGGTGGACAGAGCCACGTCCCGCTCCACCTGCCGCAGCGTGGAACGGTCGGTGGCGAGCCCCAGGGCGTAGTGGTCGCCGAGGTTGTCCGTCAGCCGCATGTTGCGGAACTCGACCATCCGGGTGCTGCCGTCCTTGTGCCGGACGGGGAACGCCCCCGCCCAGCCCCGGCCGGTCTCCATCACCTCGGCGAACAGCATGATCGCCGCGTCCTGGTGTTCGGGGTGGAGGAGCAGCGGCGCCGCGTACTGCCCGACCGCTTCGCCGCGGGTGTAGCCGAACAGTTCCTCGGCCTGCGGACTCCACATGTCGATCCGGCCGTCGGCCTCCAGCAGCACCGCGGCGACACCCAGCAGGTCCATCAGCCCACTCGGGCGGGACGCCCTGTCCTCCGGGCGATCCGCCGGCTCCGGACGCTGCTTCGCTCGGCTCATCGCACTCGCTCCTTCCACCTGCCGACCTCGCCACGCACCCGCTTCGGCGCGCAGAGCAGGTGAAGCGGTCTTCCCGCAGGTCAACAGCCCCGTCCACGATGCGGCACGGAGACTGCGGCGGCCAGGGGGACGCGCCGGGGAGAGCGCCGCGTCCAAAGTTGATCCTCTCATCTCGGACAAACATCACAAGATCCATAGTGGGCGCATCTCGCCGCTGCGGCCATCAGTCGCCCTCTCCATGACCCGGGGCGACCGAGGGCCGGTCGGGGAGCACTGCCTGCCGCCTCGTCACGTAACCACCTTGACAGGTGATGAAGGCGGGTTGGGAATCTGGCACCCGCGGAGCCAGAAGGCTCGATCCGCCACCCACTGAGCGGAGATCGACGTGGCACGCCAGAGCGTCACGGACAGGACCGCCAGGACGTCCTTGCGGTCTTGGCGCAGGGGCAGTCACCTGTCAGGATAGTGATGTGACGCTCGACCACGTCTTCGTCTGCGGAAACCCGGCCCTGGATTTCGCCGCGACGCTCCGCGCTCGACGTTCGGCACGTCTCGAGATGTTCGCGACGCCGGACAGGCTGGACGCCTGGTACCTGGAGTCGGGAATCGTCGATGCGGTCTCCCCCGGCCGGCAGACCGACGTCGAGCAGGCGACGGCCGTACGGGAAGCCATCCACGGGCTGGTCACAGCCCGCCGACTCGGCGGGGAGTACGACAACGGGGCACTCGCCGTGGTGAACAGCGCGGCACGCAAGCCTCCCGCGGTGCCTCAGCTCACCCCGTCCGGGCGCTGGACGGCGGCAACCCCCGAAGAGGCGCTGTCCACCGTGGCACGGCTCGCCATCGAACTCCTGAGCGGTCCGGACGTACCTCTGCTCAAGGAGTGCGGCAACCCCGAGTGCACCCGCGTCTACATCGACCGCTCGCGGGGCACGCGCCGGCAGTGGTGCGGCATGGAGTCCTGCGGCAACAAGAGCAAGGCAGCCGCGTACCGCGCCCGCAAGAGGACCGCGCACGCGACAGCCGCCCACTGACGAGGCCGGCGTGCAGGTGACTTCAAGGACGCCTGGCCGCTGACCGCATGGAGCAACAACATCGGCTCCGTCACCTGCGACGCCAAGGCCAGCGACAAGCTCGCCGGCGCCGTCTCCCCCTGGAAGCAGGGCGGTGAGCTGAACGCGATCGACTCCCTGCTCCACGACATCGTCAAGGACGGCCTGTCCGAGAAGGATCCCAACACCACCAACCGGGAAGCCTCGTAAGGCCTGATCGCCCGGGGCAAGGTCGCCACCATGCAGCTGGGCTCATGGGCCATCACGCAGATGCGCGACGCGGCCGAGAAGGCCGACGCCGACCCCGACGACATCGGCTTCCGCGGGATCCAGGTGTCACTCGACGAGGCCGCGATCGTCTTCCTCTTCCTCCAGCGCTACATCAACAACGGCTTCGCGCAGGGCGCGACCAAGTGACCTTGTGGTCCCGCTCGGGCATGTGCGCCGAAGTGCGGCAGAGCGGTGGCGGCCGTCGCCGTGACCGAACCGTGCCGGGCCGGCGAGTGGATCGCGGTCCGCGATCCACCGCGTCTTGTCTTCCGGCGGGGTCAGGGGCGCGGCCGCCCACTCCGGGCAGCGGTCAGGCCAGTTCCAGGACGAGCTTGCCGACGTTCTCTCCGCGGAAGAGCATCTGCAACGTCTCGGGGAAGTCGTCCACGCTCCCCCTCACCACATGTTCCTTGACCTTGATGCGGCCGGCGCCGATCCAGGCGGAGATGTCCTGCGCGGCCTGTGCGTAGCGCTGGGCGTAGTCGAAGACGACGAAGCCTTCCATGCGGGCGCGGCGCACCAGCAGCGAGAGGTAGTTGGAGGGGCCCTTGACCGGCGTGGCGTTGTTGTACTGACTGATCGCACCGCAGATCACGACGCGCGCGTGCATCGCCAGCCGGGTCAGGGCGGCGTCGAGGATGTCTCCTCCCACGTTGTCGAAGTAGACGTCGATTCCGTCGGGGGCCTCCCGGCGCAGCGCTTTCCTGACGTCCTCGGCGCGGTAGTCGATCGCCGCGTCGAATCCCAGTTCGTCGGTGAGCAACGCGCACTTCTCGGGGCCTCCGGCGATGCCCACGACCCGGCACCCCTTGGCCTTCGCGATCTGGCCCGCGATGGTGCCGACCGCGCCCGCCGCGCCGGACACCACGACGGTGTCGCCGTCCTGCAGCGCCCCGACGTCCAGCAGGCCGAAGTAGGCGGTCATGCCGGGCATGCCCAGCGCGCCGAGGTACGTCGACGGCGGGGCGAGGGAGGTGTCGATCTTCATGGCGCCCCTGCCGTCGGAGACCACGTACTCCTGGACGCCGAAGGTGCCCACCACGTGATCGCCCGGCTGGAAGTCGGGGTGGTCGGACGCGGTGACCTCGATGACCGATCCGGCGCGCATCACCTCACCGATGCCCACGGGCGGCAGGTACGAGGGACGGTCGTCGAGCCAGCCCCGCATCGCCGGGTCCAGGGAGATGACGCGTGTCCGGCCCGCGAACCGGCCCGGGCCAGGCTCGTCGACGGGCGCCGAACAGTGCTCCCAGTCGTCGGATTTCACTTCGCCCACCGGGCGGGCTGCCAGACGGATCTGGCGGTTGGTCGCAGACATCGCGCCTCCTTCGTTCACGGCCCTCGCCGCAGGGTACCGACCGGTAGGTATGGGCGTCTGTGTGATGTTCACCACAGCCCATTCATCCCCGTCCCCGACGCCGACCGCGAGGCGGACCGGTCAGCGAGTCGAGGCCCGACGCTCCCGGTCCTTGCCGTCCCGCTCGTGCAGCAGTCGCGCGGTCTGCTCGGACACCGGCGCGGCCAGCAGCGCGGTGACCAGGTCGACCAGCCTGCTGGTGAACAACCGGTCGTCCCTGCGAGGACGGGCGGCGGCCCGAGCGGCGAGTTCGGCGTGGCAGAAGCGCATGGCGGTGAAGCGGGTGTGGAACACAGCGGTCGACTCCGGAGCGAGCAGCGGCTCCACCAGGCGCCGCCAGGGATGGATGCTCGACCCGTCGGTCACGACTACCTCGACCAGGGGCTCCGGACGGTTGAGCAGTTCCGCCACGATCTGCAGGAACGCCCGCCCGCCGTCGGCGTCGGCGAGTTTCGCGGCGGCCGGCAGCACCAGCGCGGCGGCGAGAGACCGAAGACCGCCGGCCCCGCTCTCTTCGTACTGCTGCAGCAGTACCTCCCGGCGGGCGTCCACCGCGGGGAGGTGCTTGTCGAGTACGGCCCGCAGCACACCCGCCCGGTCGCCGAAGTGGTACTGCAGGGCCATCGCGTTGCGCTGGCCGGCGGCGCGCTTGATCTCGTTGAGCGACACACCGTCGACGCCCTTCGCCGCGAACAACTCCTCGGCGGCCCGGATGAGTGCGGCGCGCGTGTCGCCGGCCTTCCGGGTCCGAGGCGACGTGTCCTGCGTCTCATGTGCTGTCACGAATGCCCATGCTAGCGTCGCCAGCGCCGAAGTAATACGGGTGCATTAACGCGTGATGAACGCGCCTCGGCACGTCCCCCGTCACCACTCCGGAATCCCTGTTCTGCACGGGCGCCGGCCTGCGCCCGGATGGAGGTATCCAGTGAAGGCACTGACCTACCACGGCCGCCACGACATCCGCTACGGGGACGTCCCCGACCCCGCCGTCACCCGTCGCACCGACGCGGTCGTCCAGGTCACCACGGCCGGTATCTGCGGCAGCGACCTGCACATCTACGGCGGCAACGGGTTCACCCCGGAGACCGGCTACACCCCGGGGCACGAGTGCGTCGGCGTGGTCGTCGACACCGGCGACCAGGTGACCCGCTTCAAGCCCGGTGACCGGGTCCTGGTTCCCGCCTCGGTGGGCTGCACGCTGTGCGGAACCTGCGCGAAGGGGCTCACCGCCCGGTGCGAGCGCGCCCAAGCCCCGACGGACCTCTGTTACGGAGTGAGCCCGAAACTTCCGGGCAGTCAGGCCCAGGCCGTGGCTGTGCCCCATGCCGACGTGAACCTGGTGCACCTGCCCGAAGGCATCTCCGACGAGGCCGCGGTCGTCCTGACGGACAACGCCCCCACGGCCTGGTACGGCTGCCGCCGAGCCCGCATCCAGCCCGGCGAGACCGTCCTGGTCATCGGTCTCGGTCCGGTCGGCCTCATGGCCGCGCAATCCGCGTTCGCGATGGGCGCCGCCCGTGTGCTGGGCGCGGACCTCGTCGCGGAGCGGCGTGCCTTTGCCGCCACCCTGGGCGTCGAACCGGTGGAGGGCGAGGACGCGCGAACGGCCGTACGGGAGATGACCGCGGGACGCGGACCGGACGCCGTGGTCGAGGCCGTGGGCTCGGACGCCACCATCGAGCTGGCCCTCAAAGCCGTCCGGCAGGCAGGACGGGTCAGCGTCATCGGCGTCAGCCAGAACAAGGCCTTCCCCTTCCACATGGGGTTGGCCCAGATCAAGGAGCTGGAGTTCGCCATCGGACTGTGCTCGATCCACTACGAGCTGCCTGCCCTGATCCCCCTCGCCCAGGCCGGCCGGATCACGCCGGAGGTCGTGGTCTCCCACCGCTTCGCCCTCTCCCAGGGCCCCGCGGCGTACGAACTGTTCAACAGCCGCGCCGCCGGCGTCCGCAAGATCCTTCTCGACCCCGCCCGCTGACCGCGACGGGGTTCTTCGCCCGGGGATGCGCACCGAACCCGAAACGTGACCCGCAGCAGACTTACAGACATCCCAACCAGTCGGTATGGTGCGCCGCCTGAACCACTCCTCTCCCTCATCCCTCCACGGATCCGAGCCGCAGTGAAGGCCAGGCGATGACATACCCCGACGAGAACCCGTATCCGCCCTCTGCACCACCGGGATGGCCCCTGCCGCAGACCGACCCCCAGTCGTACGGACAGGCCGCGCGCCGGTACGACGCGTACGGGCACGTCCCCTGGGACGAGCCGTACACGCACGAGACCCATCGGCACGGCGCCGACCTGGCGGCCCTCCGCTCGGCCTATCGCGTGCTCCGCCGGACCTCCACGTTCGCCGCGCTCGGCTCCTTCGTGGTGTACGTCGTGCTGTCCTGCTGTGCGCCGGACCTGATGGGCTCCAAGATCGCCGGGGAGCTGAGCCTGGGAATGGCCCTGGGGGTCCTCCAGCTCGTCGTCACCTTCGCGGCGGTCTTCTGGTACGGCCGCGGCGCACAACGCTCGGTCGATCCGCTGGCCCGCGCCGTCAGGGAGCGGGCGGTCCCCACGGCCCGGGACGCGAGGGCGGCGAGATGAACGACCTCGGCTCCGGGACGCAGGCCGCCGTCCTCCTCCTGTTCACCGCCCTGGTCACCCTCACGCTGCTGATATGCGTGATGGCGGGACCGGACCGCGACGACCTGACGAACTTCTACACCGGCTACCTCTCGCTCACCCCGTTCAAGAACGGCCTGGCCATCGCGGGCGACTACATCTCCGCGGCCACGGTGCTGAGCACCACCGGCATCGTCGCGCTCGCCGGATACGACGGTTACGTCCTCGCGGTCAGCACCGCCCTGTCGCTGGTGGTGCTGATGTTCCTGCTGGCCGAACCGCTGCGCAACGCCGGCCGGTTCACCATGGGCGACGTCCTGGCCCGCAACATGCCCGGGCGGGCGGTGCGCATCGCCGCCTGCGTGGTGACGCTTTCGGCGACCCTGCCCTTCCTGGTCGTCCAGCTCTCCGGGGCCGGGTCGCTGCTCACCTTCATCCTGAACCTCCCGCACGTGGCGGGCGCCAGGACGGTGTGCATCATCATGGTCGGCAGCCTGATGATCATCTACGCGGCGCTCGGCGGGATGAGAGGCACCGCGCTCATCCAGATGATCAAGATCGTCATCCTGCTCGGCACCAGCGCCCTCGTCGCCGCCCTGGTGCTGAACCGCTTCGGCTGGAGCCCCGGCAACGTGCTCAGGGCCGCTCAGCACGGCAGCGGGGCGGGCCCGGCCTTCCTCCAGCAGGGCCTGGAACTGGGCACCTCGGCCGTCGACCGGCTCGACTTCATCGGTCTTCAGATCACCGTCGTCCTCGGCGTGGCCTGCCTGCCCCACATCACGATGCGTCTGTACTCCGCGCGGGACGTGCCGGCCGTACGCCGCTCCATGTCGTGGGCGGTCGGCACGGTCACCACGTTCTGTCTGCTCGTGATCATCATGGGTACGGGCGCGGCGGCACTGGTGGGATCGCGGTACATCACCGAGGCCGATCCGCAGGGCAGGACGTCGGTGCTCATGCTGTCGCAGGTACTCGGCCAGACACATGGCTCCGTGGGCACGACGATTCTCTACTCGGCCGTGGCGGGCATGGTGTTCATCACCCTGTTGTCGTCGGTCGCGGGGATGACCCTGGCCGCGGCCTCGTCGCTCGCCCACGACCTGTTCGCCCATGCGGTACGGCGGGGCCAGGCCGAGCCGCGTACGGAGATGACCGTGGCGGTGTGGACGAGCGTGGCCGTGGGAACCGCCGCGATCGGGCTCGCCACCCTGGTCCAGGACTGGAATGTCGGCGTGCTGACCACTCTGGCCATCTGCATAGGCGCGTCGGCGGTGGCACCCGCGCTCACCTACTCCCTGTTCTGGCGCGGATTCACCCGCACCGGCCTGCTCGCCGCCCTCTACGGCGGCGCGGCCTGCGCGCTGCTGCTGATGGTCTTCTCCAAGGCCGTGTCGGGCATGCCGTCCGCGGTCTTCCCGGACGCCGACTTCCATCTGTTCCCCATGCAGTCCACCGGGCTGGTCTCCGTCCCGTTCGGCTACCTGGCGGGCTGGCTGGGCAGCCGCCTGGACCACCGGCGCCGCGCCGCGGGCAGCCTGGAGACCCGGCGGCTGTACGAGGAGAGCGAGGCACAGCTGCTGGCCGCGGCCGAGTGACCACGGCAGGGCGGGCGGGCTGCGCGAACGGTCTCCGTGCCGCCGCAGCCCGCCCGGCGTGGCCGGGACCGTATGGGCCCGGGTGCGTGTGTGACGGTCAGCTGAACATGCCGGCCAACGGCTGTTCGGTCCACACGGTCTTGCCCTCGCGGGTGTAGCGGGTACCCCAGCGTTCGGCCATCTGGGCCACCAGGAACAGGCCGCGCCCGTCCTCATCGGTGGTACGGGCGCGGCGCAGGTGGGGCGAGGTATGGCTGGTGTCGCTGACCTCGCACACCAGACACCGTTCCCGGATCAGCCGCAGGGTCGCGGGGCCGCTGGCGTACCGGTAGACGTTGGTGACCAGTTCGCTGGCGATCAACTCGGTGGTGAACGCCAAGTGCTCCAGACCCCATTCGGTCAGCTTGGCCGCGGTCAGTGCCCGGGCGCGGGCGGCGCTCGCGGGCTCCAGCGGCAGCTGCCAGGAGGCGACATCGTCCGGCGGCAGCATGCGGGTGCGGGCGACCAGCAAGGCGACGTCGTCGCTGGGACGCGCGGGCACGAGCGCGTCGACAACCGCCTGGCATGTCCGTTCCAGCGCGTCAGCGGGGCGGGTGAGCGCTCCGCACAGCTTGGTCAGACCGATGTCGGCGTCGATGTGGCGTTCGCCGATGAGCCCGTTGGTGTACAGGCACAGCAGGCTTCCCTCGGCCAGTTCGACCTCCCGGGCCTCGAACGGCAGGCCGCCCAGGCCGAGGGGTGGACCGGCGGGCAGGTCGAGCGGCGCCACCTGTCCCTCCGGGGTGGTCACCACCGGCGGTGGATGGCCGGCCCGCGCCATGGAGCAGAGCCCGGACACCGGGTCGTACACGGCGTACAGGCAGGTGGCACCGACGACCTGCTCGCCCACCGGCCGTTCGCCCGCTGCTTCCTGCTCGGCCGCCAGCAGATCGACCAGGTCGTCCAGGCGGGAGAGGACCTCGTCCGGTTCCAGGTCGAGGCTGGCGAGCGTGTGCACGGCGGTCCGCAGCCGGCCCATCGTGGCGGCAGCGTGGAGGCCGCGTCCCACCACATCGCCGACGACGAGGGCGACCCGGGCCCCGGACAGGGGGATGACGTCGAACCAGTCGCCGCCCAGGCCCGGGGCCGCGCTGGCCGGCAGGTACCGCAGGGCCACCTCGACGGCCGACTGGTCCGGGACCGTCCGGGGCAGCAGGCTGCTCTGCAAGGTGAACGCGGTCTCCTGCTGCTGGGTGAAGCGCCGGGCGTTGTCGATGGCGACGGCGGCGCGCGCGGCGAGTTCCTGGGCGAGGGTGAGATCGTCCGCCTCGAAGGGATCGGGGCGGCGCGAACGCCACAGGGTCATCACGCCCAGCACCAGGCCACGTGCGGCCAGGGGTACCACGATCAGCGAGTGGACGCCCAGGTCCGGAGCGTGGGTCCCCTGGCGGCCCTCCGTGGAGAACCAGTCGGGCGGGAGAACCGGTTCCAGGACGGGCCGCCCTTCGGCCAGGCATCTGGCCTGGGGTGTGTCCGGCGCGAACTCCACCGGCTCGCCCTGGGGGTGGGGCGGCCCGGGTTGCCGGGCGCCGACGCCGCTGGCCCCCACTCGTACCAGGGGCCCTGCCATGGCCTGAGCCAGTTCCTCACCGCGGGTCACCGGCTGCAGCAGGTCCACCGACACATGGTCGGCGAGGTGGGGCACCATCACCTCGGCGAGTTCCCGGGCGGTCTCCGCCACGTCGAGGGTGGTTCCGATACGGCTGCCGGCCTGGTCGAGGAGCGCGAGCCGACGCTGGGCCCGATGACGCTCGGTGATGTCCTCGATCATCTCGGCCACGCCCAGGACGCGCCCGGCAGGATCCTCCATCCGGAAGGACGAGACCAACGCGACCCGCTCGCGTGCCGGATCCCACTCCAGGCGAGCGAACTGCTCGGAGTAGACCAGCGGTTTCCCGGTCTCGATGACCTGGCGCGCACGGTCCACGGCCTTGCGTGCGTCGTCGGGGAGGAGCAGATAGCCGGTGGGCAGCCCCCGGAAGTGTTCTGCAGGGATGCCGGTGAAGCGTTCGATGGCCCGGTTGACCCGGAGAACCGTCAGATCGGGGCCGTGAACGACCAGGCCGATCGGGCACCTGCGGAACAACCCGTCGAGCAGCGCGCGGTCCCTTTGCCACTCCAGGACGTCGGCCGCGGGTGCCCCGGCGAGAAACCACTCACGGACCCGGTCGTCGCGTGAGACCGCATGGGCTCGGAGCCCCATCTCCACCAGCCGCCCGTCGCGGTGCCGCACCGTGCACACCCCGAACCAGCCGCCGGTTCTCCTGCAGCTCGCCGCGACGTCCCTCACAGCCGGCAGATCGCGGGGATCGACGAGGACCTCGGACGCCGGACGGCCGATCACGGCTGTGTCCGGGTAGCCGAGCAGTTCCTGGGCCCGCCGGCTCCATCCGGTCACGGTTCCCCGGTCGTCGAGCACCGCCAGGGCGGCCAGGTGCAGGGCGAACGGATCGTCGTGGCCTTCGCTGAGCTCCGTCATCCGCTTCTCCACCGCTGGACACCACCTTGCACTCGGTCGCGATGTTCTGCCTCGGGGTCCGCCACGTAAGCCTATTGAACCCGGTGCGGCCACGACCGCGCCCGCCACGCGGCACGGCGTGGCGGGCGCAGGGGGGACTGCGGACATGACGGCCCGCTCGTCGGCGGGGGCTGACGGAGCGGGGGCGGTCCCCAGGGGTCAGGGCATCGACCGGGACCGCCCCCGCCGGCTCACTCGGCGACCGGGCCGAACTCCTTGCGGGTGTCCACCGGCTTGCCGAACAGCTGCCACCGCTCACCCTTGAACCGCATCAGCTGCATCGTCTCGAGCGGGAAGGCGTCGCCGTGGCCCGTGGACATGGTGACCCCGGGCAGCAGCATGCCGACCTTCACGTTCTTCAGGTGGCGCACCGCGTCCCGCAGCCCTTCCCTGGTCGGGCACTTCATCGCGTCCAGGGCCTGGTGCAGGCTGGAGGCGACGGCCCAGCCGTAGGCGTTGAACTGGTTGGCCGGGTCGGCGTCGGGAGCGTACTTGTGCAGGGCGTTCGTGTACGTCTTCATCTCGGGGTCCTTCGCCCACTGCGGGTCGGCGGGGTCCTTGAAGTAGGTCGCCGATACCACGCCCTGGACGTTCTTGAACCCGACGGGCTTGAGCACGGCGGCGGACGAGGCCACGTTGTTCACGATGTGCAGCGGGTTCCACTTGGTGTTCCTGGCGTCGGCGGCGAGGGCCTGGCTGCCGAACTTGGGCGTGGTGATGTTGAGCAGCACGTCCGCCTTGGAGCGGGCGAGGCTCGCCATCTGCGCCGACACGGAGGGGTCGGTGACCTCGTAGCTCTCCGTGGCGACCACCTTGATGCCGCTGCCGGCCACGGCCTTCTTGAACCCGCCGAGCAGGTCCTTGCCGAAGTCGTCGTTCTGGTAGAGGACCGCGACCCTGGCCTTCGGCTTCTCGTCCTTGAGGTACTTGGCGTACACCCGTGCCTCGGCGACGTAGTTGGGCTGCCACCCGATGGTCCACGGGTGCTTGTCGTCCGCGCCCCAGGCCGAGGCTCCCGTGGCGACGAAGGGCTGCGGCACCTTCTGCTTGTTGAGGTAGTCCCACACGGCCGCCGTGGACGGGGTGCCCAGGGTCTGGAACACCGCGAAGACCTTCTCCTGCTCGACGAGTCTGCGGGCCTCCTCGACCGCCTTGGGCGGCTGGTAGCCGTCGTCGCGGACGGTGAACTCGACCTTGCGGCCGTCTATGCCGCCCTTGTCGTTGACGTACTTGAAGTAGGCGGCCACGCCCTTGCTGATCGTGCCGTAGGCGGAGGCGGGTCCCGACAGCGGGTAGATCCCGCCCAGCTTGATGGTCTTGTCGGTGATGCCGGTGGTCTGCTGGCCCTTGCAGGCACCGCCGGCGGCGGTGTCCTGGGCGTCCTGCCCGCGCTGGCTGCTGCAGGCGGTCGCGGTGAGCAGGGCGGCGGCAGCGGCCGCGGCCGCCCGCAGAACGGTCGTCTTGCGCATGTGATTCATTCCTTTTCGGTACGGGGCGGTGCGCCCACGGGCTCGGCGTCGACAACTGCGGGGTCCGCGGGGGTGAGGGTCGCGGAGGGTCGGGATGCGGCTTGGGGCTTCGGCTCCGCGTCGGGCGCGGCTTCGGCCCGGGACTGTGGCTCCGCGTCGGACGCGGACTCGGCCCGGGACTGTGGCTCCGCGTCGGACGCGGACTCGGCCCGGGACCGTGGCTCCGCGTCCGGTGCGGACTCGGCCCGGGAATCCGGCTCCGCGTCCGGCGCGGACCCGGTTTCGGGGGCCGGGTCGAGGGCGGCGGTGGTGCGGGCCGGGCGACGGGTGACAACGGCCCGGACACGGCCCGGCAGACCGGCCAGTCCCGTCGGGGCCACGAACATCACCGCGATGATCAGCAGGCCGAACACCACTCCCGGCGCCGCCTCACTGAGGTCCTGCGACACGCTCGGCACGTACATCACGAACGCCGCCCCCAGCAGGGGCCCGTACAGCGAGGCGAGCCCCCCGACCACGAGGCCGGCCAGCAGCGTGATGGAGAGAACGAAGCTGAAGGAGTCCGGCGAGACGAAGCCGATCACCCAGGTGTACAGACACCCGGCGACGCCCGCGAACATCGCGCTCCACGCGAAGGCGAGGGTCTTGTGCAGCGACAGACGCACGCCCATGACCTCGGCGGCGCTCTCGTTGTCCCGCACGGCCAGCAGTGCCCGGCCGACCCGGGACCGCAGCAGGTTGCGGGCGAGCAGCAGGGCCACCCCGGTGACGGCGAGGACGACGAGGTACATCCACTGGTCCTCGGCCAGCCCGGTCCACGCGGGCGGCTGCAGCTTGTCCACGGTCAGCCCCATGGAGCCGCCCGTCACCGGTTCGAGCCGCTTGAGCAGGGGCGGCAGGAACACCGCGAACGAGAGCGTGACCAGGGCCAGATACAGGCCGCGCAGCCGCAGGGCGGGCACACCGAAGCCGAGGCCCAGCAGGAAGCACGCGGCGGCCGCGACCGGCAGCGTGGCCAGGTGGCCGGTGTCGTACCGGTCGAGCATGACCGCCGCCGTGTAGGCCCCGGCCGCGAAGAAGGCGCCGTGCCCGAGGGAGATCTGCCCACCGAAGCCGACCAGCAGGTTCAGACCGGCCAGTGCCACCGCGTACAGGAGCACCATGGTCAGCTGGAAGACCTGGAAGGGGGCGAAGTAGAACGGTGCGCCGACGGCGGCCGCCGCCGCGAGCAGCACGGTGAGCGCGGCTCGCAGGCGCCGGGCGCGGTCCGTACCGAGTGTTGCGACGATCGTGCTCATGCGCGTTCCACCGCCGCCCGTCCGAACAGGCCCTGGGGCCGTACCAGCAGCACCGCCAGGATGATGACCAAGGGGACGCCCACCTTCAGATCGGCGCCGACCACATCGACGTACGCCCCGGTCAGCGTCTCGGCGACACCCACGAACAGGCCGCCGACGACCGCGCCGACGGGGCTGTCGAAGCCCCCGAGGGTGGCCGCGGCGAACGCGTAGATCAGTACGCCGCCCATCATGTTGGGCTCCAGGAACAGCAGCGGGGCGACGAGCACGCCCGACACGGCGCCGACGGTCGCGGCCAGTCCCCAGCCGAGCATCAGCACCCGGCCGACCCGGATGCCCGAAAGCCGTGCGGAGGCCGGGTTGCCGGCGACCGCCCGCATCACCAGGCCGATGGAGGTGTGCTGGAACAGCAGGTACAGCAGGCCCATCACGACGGCCACCACGCCGATGATCCCGAGCGTCGACCAGTCCACCCGTACTCCGGCCAGGTCGAGCCCGCCGTCGGGGAACGGCTGCGGGAAGTCCTTCACGGTGAACGACCAGATCAGGCCGGCCAGCGCGTTGACGAAGATGAACAGGCCGACCGTGACGATGACCACTGTCAGCTCGGGCGCGCCCTGCACGGGGCGGATGACGAGCCGCTCGACCAGCATGCCGCCGGCGAAGGACACCGCGAGGGTGACCGGCAGCGCCAGCCAGAACGGCATCCCGGACGCCACCAGCTGCCAGGCGACGTAGGTCGAGAGCATGGCCAGCTCGCCCTGCGCGAAGTTGACGATGCCCGTGAACCGGTGGATCAGCACCAGGGCCAGTGCCAGGCTGGCGTACACCGCGCCGGAGCCCAGTCCTTCCACCACTTGCTGGAGAAGATCGGTCACGGCGCTCACCCGGCCTTACGCGAGTGGACGGAGACACCGAGGTACACCTCGGCGACCTGCCCGTCCTCGCGGATCTGTGCGGCCGGTCCGGACAGCACCAGGCGGCCGGCCTCCAGTACGTGCGCCCGGTGCGCGATGTCCAGCGCGAGCTGGGCGTTCTGCTCGACGACGACCACGGTGGTGCGTTCCTCCTCGTTGACGGCACGGACGATCTCGAACAGCTCACGGGTGACCAGCGGCGCGAGCCCCAGGGACGGCTCGTCCAGGAGCAGCAGCGAGGGCCGCAGCATCAGCGCCCTGCCGATGGCGAGCATCTGCTGCTCCCCGCCGCTGAGGCTGCCGGCGGCCTGACGCGAGCGCTGGCGCAGTTTGGGGAAGTAGTCGTAGATCCGTTCCAGGTCGGCCGCGACGGCCGCGCGTTCGGCACGGCCCCGCCGCCCGAGACCCGTGCGCGGATGGGCGCCGATGCGCAGGTTCTCCTCGACGGTCAGATCGTTGAAGGTGCCGCGGCCCTCGGGCACATGGGCGACGCCCAGCCGGGCGGCCTGTTCGGGGGAACGGCCCAGCAGCTGCGTACCGTTCAGGGTGACCGAGCCACGGCCGCGGACCATGCCGCACAGCGCCCTGAGGGTCGTGGTCTTGCCCGCGCCGTTGGGTCCGAGGACCGCGCACACCTCGCCGCGGGCGACGGAGAAGTCGAGGCCCTGAAGGACGCGGGCCTGGCCGTATCCGGCGTGCAGGTCGCGGACCTTCAGGAAGTCCGGTTCCGCGCTCTCGGCGGCCTCGGTGCGGTCGGTGGTGGGCTCGCTCACGCGGCCACCCCCAGGTACGCCTCGACGACCGCCGGATCGCGCTGGATCTCCTCCGGTGAGCCCTCGGCGATCTTGCGGCCGAAGTCGAGGCAGACCACCTTGTCGCACAGCCCCATCACGAACCCCATGTGGTGTTCGACCACCACGAGCGTGAGGTCGAAGTCCTGGCGCACCGAGCGGACCAGATCCGCGAACTGGTCGACCTCGCCGTGGCTGAGCCCGTTGACGGGTTCGTCGAGCAGCAGCAGCCGGGGCCGGACCGCCAGTGCCCGGGCGAGTTCGACGCGTTTGAGCGTGCCGAAGGGCAGTCCGGCGGCGGGGTGGCCGGCGACGTCCGCCAGTCCGAGCCGTCGTAGCAGGTCGTCCGCCTGGTCACGTAGTTCCCTCTCCTCCCGCCGGACGCGGGGCAGCCGGAGCGCCGCGGCGAGGTGTCCGGTGCGCCCCCGGCTGTGGGCGCCGACCATGACGTTCTCCCGGACCGTGAGCCGCGGGAACAGCCCCAGGTTCTGGAAGGTGCGGGCGATGCCGCGCCCGGCGACGGCGTGCGGCGGAAGGGCGAGCAGGTCCTCACCCTCGAACCGCACCGCGCCCGCATCGGGGGCGCAGCGCCTGGTGAGGCAGTTGAACAAGGTGGTTTTGCCGGCTCCGTTCGGCCCGATGAGCCCCACGGCGGTGCCCGGCTCGACGGTGAACGCGACACCGTCCAGTGCTGTGATCCCGCCGAAGCGCACGGTGATACCGTCGACCGCGAGCATGAGTGACGCCCCTTCCGAGGTGCTGGGGGGTTGGGCGAGCGTCACAGTAGGCGGGGGCATTGCAGGCGCACATTGGGTGTGGGCACCCAACTTCTCGGTCGCCGAATTGTGCGCGGCGCACAGGTGCCGGCAGATGTCCCCCGCCGAGCCTGTTGACGGACCACGAGTCGGGCGGTGACGATCGGCGCCATGACGCGCGGTCCCGCCCTGGGCGCCCTCCTCCTTTCCGAACCGCTCCGCCGGGAGCGGCGGCGGATCCTGCACGCCGTCCACGACCGGATCGAGGAGGTGGCGGAGACCGCCGTCGAGGTGATGCGCGCCGAGATCCCGTCGTACGCGCTGCAGGACGAGCGGTTCTTCGACGACGTACGGGACCAGGTGCTCGAGCACTACCGGATGCAGCTGGCGGCGCTGGTCGGCGACCGGGACCTCTCTCCCGAGGACCTGACCTTCAGCCGCGCGGCGGCCCTGCGACGAGCCCGCGCGGGGTTCGCGCTGGAGGACTGGATCAGTGCCTTCCGGGTCGGCCGGCAGGTGCTGTGGGATGTGCTGCTGGACTGTGCGGGCACGTCCGCCGAGGCCCAGCAGGCCGCGCTGTCCCTCGTCACACCGCTGATGCGGTACGTCGACTACGCCAGCACCCATGCCGCACAGGCCTACGTCGAGTACCAGCAGCATGTGGTGGCGGACGCGGACCGGGAGCGGCGGGACCTGCTGGAGCAGCTCCTGGTCGGCGTGGCACCGACGCGCGGTCCGCTGTCCGCCGCCGCGCAGGCGTACGGCATCGGACCGCGCTCGCCGATGATGGCGGTCGTGGCGGTGTGTGTCGGCGACACCCGCACCGGGGACCTGACCTCGGCCGAGAACGGATATGCCACCAGCGCGTCGATCAGCATCGCCGGTCCCTGGGCCGGCAGAACCCTGGTCGTCGCGCGCCACGGCGAGGTGGTGGCGGTGCCCGTGGTCCGGGCCGGCATGAACGCGGAGGACATATGTGCCCACTTCGAGGCCGTGCAGCGGCGGCTCGCGCGGGAGGGAACCATGCTCGCCATGGGCATCAGCACGGTAGCCCGGGATGCGTCCGAGCTGCCGCGGGCCTACGCGGAGGCGCGGGCCGTCCTCGACCTGGTGCCGGGCGGGGGCGGGGTGGCGGCGCTGCCGCGACTGTCGCCGTTCGACTATCTGGCGCTGCGGGCCGACGACCTCGCCCGTCAGCTGGTCGATCCCCGCGTGCGTGCGCTGCTGGAGGAGGATCGCAGACGTGGTGACACGCTGGCCGCCACCATACGGGCGTTCGCGGAGGCGGACCTCAATCTGCGGCTGGC
Source organism: Streptomyces sp. NPDC045022 (assembly GCF_056432605.1). Taxonomy (NCBI): domain Bacteria; kingdom Bacillati; phylum Actinomycetota; class Actinomycetes; order Kitasatosporales; family Streptomycetaceae; genus Streptomyces; species Streptomyces sp. NPDC045022. The sequence goes on along the minus strand of NZ_JBWKIR010000001.1, from coordinate 465,868 downwards.
CGCCGACCGGCTGCGGGTGCACCACAACACGGCGCACTACCGGTTGCGCCGGATCGAGGAACGCACCGGCCGCAATCCGCGCCGGATCGCCGACCTCCTGGAACTGCTGGTCGCCCTCGCCATCCGCGACGGGGCCGGGGAGAGCGGGGATTGCCAGTGAGTAGCATCGTGGAGTCTGCCGGGACCGAGGCGGCGGGCCGGCCGCCGGAGAGGCAGGACGGCATGGGCCCGTCGGAGGGCCACACCGGCCAGGACGGTTCGATCCGGCGCGCGCTGCTGGACGCCGCGCTGGAGGTGTTCACCGAGCGCGGTTACACCGACGCCGGCCTCACCGAGATCGCGGCGCGCTCCGGCATCCCGGTGGGCAGCCTCTTCCAGCACTACGGCGGCAAACGCGGACTGTATCTCGCCCTGTGGGAGGAGTTCCGGGAGGAGCAGGAGCGCCGGACCGCGGCCACGCTGACCGCCGAGCGCAGCCGTGGGGTGGACGACCCCATCGCCCTCTTCGTGGCGGGGGCCAGGGCGTATCTGGAAGGCGCCTGGGACAACCGGCGGCTCGGCAGAGTTCTCGCGGAGGACGACGGTCCGGCGGGCTTCGACGCGCTGCGCCGCCAGTGGGACCGCGCGTGGGTACGGCGCAACGCCCGGCTCCTGGAGGTGGACGAGCGGCGCCGCGCGGGCCGGGTCCGGGTGAGCGTGCTGACCACCGTCATCGGAGGGGCGGCGCGTGAGCTGGGTGACTGCGGGGACGCGACGGAGGCCGGGGAGATCGTGGACGAGGTGTGCGGCATCCTGGTCCATCTGTCGGCACCGCCGGGCCGGAACACACGGCTGCCTCGATAGGGCGGGCCCTCGATGACCAGGGCGGTCAGCTGCTGACCTCGCTGGCCGTCTCGCTCGGCGCGGTCGTCGTCCGCCTGGCGATCGCGGCCCCGGCGGCGTACGGGCCGGCCCGGTTCGGGCTGCGCGGCTCGCGGACGATCGTGTTCGGCACGCTGATCACCCAGATGGTGCCGGGCATCGTCATCGCCAACGCGCTCTACGACTCGTACGTCGACCTGGGCCTGGTCAACTCCTACTTCGGCGTGATGGTCGGCGCGCATGTCGGTGACCGGGGCTCGGTGATGGCCGCGTCCGTCCTGTCCGCGGTGCCGGCGACGATCCTGCTCGTCCTCGCCCAGAAGTACATCGCCGCCGGCATCACCGGCGGTTCCGTCAAGTGACCCGCGCACAGCCAGGCGATGATCGCCGCACAGCGCCGCTGACGGGGTCCGTGGCGACGGCGCTGGTGGAAACGGCCGTCTCAGGATGCTGTCAGGGCATGAAGGCGGAGGCGGGTGGGGCCCAACGGCTGGTGCCGGGGACTCTGCCGGTGACGCCGTGGTCCTTCTTCAGCTGTTCGGGGATGGCGTAGTGCATGACCCGGCCGCGAGTGAGGGAGGACAACTCGAAGATGGTGGTGAGCTGGCCCAGGCGGTCCAGGGCCCAGGCGCCGAACGGAGAGTTGTCCTCGATGGTCTCCAGGACGCCGAGCAGGCTCGGGACGATCTTGGCGATGTTGTCCCAGGCGGTGCGGGGGACTTGGAGCCAGTCGGCGCAGGTGTCGCCGATGAGGTAGCGGATGAGGGCGGAGACGACGGGGTCGAAGAAGGTGCCGGGCACGACTTCCTCGTAGAGGTCGATCAGCTGCCGGGTCAGGTGGGCGCCCTCGTCGGAGGGGCCCATGTGGCAGATCATGTACAGGTCGAGGAACTCCCGGGCCTCCTCGAGGGTCTTGGGTACGGCGTCCTGGCCGACGCCCAGGACGGCTCCGACGACGCGCCAGGCGTAGAAGTAGGATTCCGCGCCTTCGGTGGACATGTGGATGCCCAGGCGGTGCAGGCTGTCCAGGACGAGCAGGGAGAAGAACATCTGCCCGCCGATCAGGTCCTCCTGGCAGATCGGCACGCCGAGTGAAGCGGTGTCCCACCGGTCTCCTCGTTTCAGGTGGTGGCGGATGGAGGCGTGCAGGAGGCGGACCTTCTGCGCGGCGGGAAGGAAGCGGCCGCCGGCCTCGAAGGCGTCGGGCTGCATGAGGTAGACGGTGAACTGGCCGGTCTCGGCCATCCGCTTGGACGGGTAGTCCAGCCCGTGCGTGGTCGACAGCAGTCTCGCGACGTGTGGGACGACGTAGCAGGCGGGCATGGAGGCGAAGGACAGCGCGGTGGAGATGTGCACGTTGTTGTCGATGAAGAACAGCCGCGCCTTCTCCATCTCGCCCCAGTCCACCCAGGCCGGCGGCACGCTCGTGGCCCGCAGGTACTCGCGGGCGACGTCGGGCAGCCCGTCGGGCAGGGGTGCGCCGGCGCTCGAGACATACCGCATCAGGGTGTTGAACTCGCCCACCTCCCCGCGCTCGAACAGGGTCGCCACGACGGCGTCGGCGAGTTCGTCACCGGACTGACGCAGGGCATCCAGCGACGTTTCGGTGTACTTCATGACAGCAGTCCTTGTCAGCGGGCCGCTCGGCCGTGGCCGGTAGCCGTTCCGGGTCGGTCAGTTGCGACGGTGGGTGGCGGAGCGCGCGAGATCGGTCAGGGCCCCTCGTGCGCGCTGGGGCATGTCGAGCCCGTCGAGGTGGCTGACGGCTTCCCGTACCCGGGAGGCGATCATGTCCTCCACCTCTTGCGGGGCCTTGAGCGCGATCATCAGCTCGCGGACGTCCCGCAGGTGTCCTTCGTCGAGATCTCGGCGTCCCAGCACGTCGGCGAGGTGCTCACGCTGTGCGGGAAGAGCGGCCTGCCAGGTCTTGGCGAGCAGGGTGGTGGGCCGGTGGCCGCGGATGTCGTCCAGGCCGGCCTTGCCGGTGCGATCGGGTTCGCCGAACAGGCCGAGCAGGTCGTCGCGCAGCTGGAACGCCTCCCCCAGCGGCACCCCGTAGGCGGACAGACCGGCACGCAGTCCAGGGGCAGCTCCCGCGAGCAGGCCGCCGATGAGGAGGGGGTGTTCGACGGTGTACTTGGCGGTCTTGTAGCGGACGACCTTCATGGACACGTCCGTGTCCGGGCCGGTGCCCGTACTCAGGATCTCCAGACACTCCCCCGCGATCAGTTCCCGAGCGAGCTGCGCCCACATCGGCCGGGCCCGCGCGAGGTAGGCGGCGGGCAGGCCGCTCGTGGCGAACAGCTGCCCCGCGAGCGCGATGAGGTGATCCCCGACCAGCATGGCCAGGGAGCGGGCGGCGGCGCGGGCCCCTGGTCGCCCGGTCAGGGTGGTCTGCAGAGCGATGTGGACGGTGGGCAGGTTATGGCGCAGGGGGCTGTCGTCGATGATGTCGTCGTGGACGATCGCCGCGGCGTGGACCAGTTCCATGGAAGCCGCCGCTCGCACCAGGGCGTCGCTGTCGGGCTGGCCGGCCGCACGCCACCCCCAGTAGCAGAAGGCCGCCCGCAGCCGCTTGCCCTGCCCGGCCGCCATTCGCAGCTGCTCGGCCACCGGCCGGAGAGCGGGGTCGATCCCGAGAAGGTGCGCGGCTTCCTCGGCCAGGAATTCTCCGAGAACCGCGTCGACGCGTTCCTTGAACGCGGCCGGATCCCAACGCTCAGACATCGCCACCGGATGCCGCCTGCCGGGCAAGAGCGTGCTGGGCCAGCGTCTCCAGGTGTGCGGCGGGGGCGGCGGCGTAGCGGTCCAGTGCGATACCGCCGCGGGACATCAGGTCCTGCTGCGCGTCCCTGGCGATTTCGGCGCCGTCGGAACGGCGCAGCAGTTGCCGCGCCGTTTCGACAGCCGAGCTGATGGTGGTCACCGCGAGGTCCGCCAGACCCGCTACGAGCAGGACCGCCTGCTCGTCGAGACCCGATCCGCTGTGCGGAGTGTGTGGCATGCTGCTGACCCCTCGCACCGTCGTTCATCCACAGCAGTCGCTTCCTTGCGACACTGCCGGTATCAGCATGACTTCGCGATCACTTCGCGTTGCCCGCAATACCGGATCGAGCGATAAGCCCGCACGGGCGTACGATCAGCGGCCACCTGCCGCCTCCGCGGGGACACCGACACTCAGGCTGGTGTCCGGCGGATCGCGCACCGTGCCTGACGCGGAGCTGAGTACAGGTACTCATGCTCCCGTCTCGCCCACGCGGGCAAGGTGGCGGGCATGGAACTGCCCGTCGCCCCGCCCGCCTTCGACGCCACCACCGGCCCCCGACAGCGCTACCGTGCCGACCGGGGCGCCGACATCGGGGCCGGCTGTGGTCTGGTGCTCCTGGAGCTGATCGCCTTGGTGGTGGTCTTTGGGCTCTGGTTCCTGTCCGGGTTCACCCTCGACCCGGCCAGGACCGTGCGGGCCGACTCGTTGTGGGGGTACCTGGCCGCCGCCGGTGGCGTCGGACTCCTCGCCGTCGTGGCGGCCGCGATCGCCGCACGGGCCGGGGCCACCGTGACGGTTGTCAGCCAGGCCGTCATGACCGCCCTGATCTGCGTCATCGTCTTCGGCGGGGCCGCGGCGCAGTCCCACCAGGACCGGTTGTGCCATGACACGCCGGCGGCGTCGGGGTGCGACGGCTAGGGCCTTTCGTTTGGATCATGCCGGATCGGACCGGCTCCAGCCGACGGCGCCCCCCGGCCGCCCCGCGGCCCCGGCAGGATCGGAAGACAGGCCGTAGGCGGATCGACTTGCAGTCACCCTGTGGTGAACGCGATCATCGCCGCCGTAGGAGACGGATGGCACGTCTTGCGCCGTCGCTTCCTCGGCCCCGCGGATGCCGGCGCGTTCGGGGATGTGCCGTGCGCGCCGAGCCGAGGGACCGGCGGGAAGGAAGACGTCCTGGCCGGGCGTGATGGAGGTACCGGGTGAGGTTGGGCGGAACCCGGGGAAGAAGTGGCGACATCGGATGGGAGGTTGCCATGGATGGTGGAGATCTGGAACTGGGCGAGCTCTTGGCCGCCGCGGAGGCCGCGCCGCCTGGAGAGTCAGTCGGCGTGATCGCGCACGACCTGCGCAAGCGCTTCGGGGCCGAGCGTGTCTCGTTCCTGTTCGTCGATCTCATAGGGCAGCGGCTGCTGCGCCTGACCGCGCCCACCGAGGGTGACGCGGCGGACGGTACCGAGCGCATCGACCTTCAGGGCAGCGTCTACGACACGGTTCTGAGCAGCCAGCGCCAGCACGTGGAACCGGACGGCCAGGGCGGACGGCGCGTGATCTCGCCGGTGACCAACCGTGGCGACTGTGTCGGTCTACTGGAGGTGACGCTGCAGTACGCCGACGACACCGTGCTCTCACAGATCAGCGACGCGGCCCACGCGCTGGCCTACATCATCGTCACGGACCGCCGCTTCACCGATCTCTACCACGCGGGCAAGCGCACCACCCAGACCAGCCTGGCCGCCGAGATCCAGCACCAGTTGCTTCCCTCGGCCTCCTGCTGCGAGGCCCCCCAGTTCACCCTCGCCGCGGGGCTGATTCCGGCCGACGACATCGGCGGCGACACCTACGACTACACGCTCGATCGCGACACACTGCACCTGTCCATCACCGACGCCATGGGCCACGACACCAACTCCGCCCTGCTGGCCACGTTGCTGGTCGGTGCTCTGCGCGGCGCCCGCCGCACTGGCTGCGACGCGCTCCAGCAGGCACGTCGCGCCCATGAGGCCCTGCTGTCCCACAGCCGTGGCCTGGCCACCGGACAACTGCTGTGCATCGACCTCGAGACGGGCAACTGCAAGCTGGTCAACGCAGGGCATCCCTGGCCTCTGCGCCTGCGCCGAGGCGCCGCCGAAGCCGAAGAGGTCAAGCTCGCCGTCAACCTGCCGTTCGGCGTGGCGGCACCCGTCTCCTACCAGATGCAGGAACTCCAGCTTCGCCCCGGCGACCGCCTGATCCTGCTCACTGACGGCATGCAGGAACGCGGCGCCGGAGCGGTCGACCTGCCCGCTCTCGTGCGTGACACCCGCGCCGCGCATCCCAGGGAGGCCGTCCGCGCCCTGACGACTGCCGTACTGGATGCCTGCCGGGGGGATCTCAAGGACGACGCCACTGTCATCGTTCTGGACTGGCACGGTGTCCCGCGCGACGACCGGTGCAGAGTCGTGTCCAGACCCACTCACCGATCACCCGCCCCGGGTCGCTCCCCACGGACACGGCCATGAGAGGGAGCGACGGGCCGAGGCGCACGAGGCACGCCTGACACGGTCGGCGCGGCCCGGGACAGGGGACGGTGGGGCTGCCCGCAGGACGACTCCGCTGGACCTACGAGCTGTTCACCCGGCGAGGGCGCCCAGTCGAGGGTGAGTGCGCCGGCGACCGGGGGGTTGAGCGCCTTGATGCCGCTGGTGCGGGCGGCTGACCTCGCAGGACGGGTCCGGCCGTGCGTCGGCGCGACGACTTTCGTAACGCGCGCCGTTCGTCGGTCGTCTGACCGATTTCATGGACCGCCGCACGCGCCATTGTCACAGCATGACTGACACCCCCCATACCCGTTCCGCGCACCCGGAGCACGATCCCGAGCCGGCCGACGGCCCGGTCGGCGCAACGCGCAGGTCCGTCATCGCCACCCTGGGCGGTGCCGCCCTCGGTGCGGCCGCTCTGGGTCTCACGGCCGCGCAGGCGACCGAGGCCGCGGACCGGAACACCGCTGCGCAGCCCCCTGCCCGGCCGGCCGCCGCCTGCGTCCTCACCCCCGAGCAGACGGAGGGGCCTTACTACCTGGACCTGGAGACGGTCCGCAAGGACATCACCGAGGGCAAGCCGGGCGTGCCGCTCACCCTCCGCGTCACGGTGATCGACACCAGGACCTGCTCCCCGCTGCCCAACACGGCGGTGGACATCTGGCACTGCGACGCTCTCGGCGTCTACTCCGGCTACGTGGCCGGCGGCTCCACCCCGGACACGACCTTCCTGCGCGGGGTGCAACTGACCGACTCCACCGGCGTCGCGGAATTCACCACCGTCTACCCTGGCTGGTACGTCGGCCGTGCGCTCCACATCCATGTCAAGACCCATGCCGGCGGCACTGTCACCAACGGGAAATACCACGGAGGCCACGTGTCCCACACCGGCCAGCTCTACTTCCCGGAGACGTACAACAGCAGGGTCGCCACGCTGGCCCCCTACCGGAGCAACACGGCCACGCGCACGCTCAACGCCAGGGACGGCATCTACCGCAACGGCGGGTCCTCCACGCTGCTGACCCTCACACAGATCGGCAGCGATCTCGGCAAGGGCGTGTCCGGCACCGTCGTGCTCGGCATAGATCCCGCCGCCACACCCTGACGCTCCCGGCCCGAGCGGTAGCCGGTCCACCGCAACGGTGCCGGCTACCGCCAGTGGGTGACGGCGGCTGAGCACCGGTCGCTCGCCGTCGCGTGCCGGAGTGCGTCGTCGTGAGATCCGGGGGGCCACGGGGGAACAGCCAGGGAATGGGCGACCGGGAATCGGGGATGAGCCGGAGCATGACGTGTGAGTTGTGCGGCGCACCTCTGACCGGACGCCCGCGCGGCGGGCGACCGGCTCGCTACTGCTCCAACGCGTGCAGACAACGGGCGTTCAGGCAGCGTTCGGCGCGAGGGGAGTCCCGCGGGGCGCCGGCGGCCGCGTCACCCCCCACGCCGAGTGCCGCCTCCACGATCGCTCAGGCCCGGGGCCTGCCACGGGCCCTCGACTCCTTCGTGGGCCGACGGGCGGAGCTGTCGCGCCTGCGCACCCTGCTGAGGACGTCACGCCTCCTGACCCTGACCGGTGCCGGCGGCGTCGGCAAGACGCGGCTGGCGCTGGAGTTCGCCAAGGGCCTGTCCGACCGCCACGGACGGGTCGACCTGGTGGAACTCGACGCGCTGCGTGACGGCGCCCTGCTCGCCCAGTCCGTCGCCGCCGCGCTGGCCCTGGGTGAGCGGGGCGGACGATCCGGAGTGGACGTTCTGGTCCACGCGATCGGCGACGCCCGTCGGCTGTTGATTCTGGACAACTGCGAGCATCTGGCCGAGCCGTGCGCCCGGCTGATCGCGGCCTTGCTGAGTCACTGCCCTCGGTTACGGATCCTGGCCACCAGCCGAGAGGCCCTGCGGGTCCCCGGGGAGACCGTGCTCCGGGTCGGCGAGTTGTCGCTGCCGCCGGCCGACGCCGGAGACGACCCGGTGGTCCTTCTGCGGGCCGACGCCGTCCGGCTGTTCGTGGAACGTGCCTCGAGTTGCGCACCGGGGTTCACGCTCCATCGCGGGAACGGCCGGACGGTCGCCGAGATCTGCCGCGGACTGGACGGCCTGACGCTCGCCATCGAGCTGGCGGCCCGCCGGGCCGGCACCCTTGCGCCGCATGACATCCTGGCCGGACTGGACGACCAGCTGTCCCAGCTGTCCCTCCTGACAGGCGGTCACCGGACCGGGCCCAGGCGCCACAGCGGGCTGGCCGCCGCGATCGACTGGAGCCACCGGCTGCTCGATCCGGCCGAGCAGGCGGTCTTCCGGCGACTCGCGGTACTCGTCGGCGGGTTCGACACGGCTGCGGCGCGGGCGGTCTGCGCCGGTGGCGGCATCGCACCGGCGCGGATACTCGGCATCCTGTGTGCCCTCGAGGCCAAGTCCCTGATCACACGGTCATCAGCAGACGCGGAAACCGTGCGCTTCAGGCAGCTGGGCGCCATCCGCGCCTACGCCATGGAGTGTCTGCTCGCGTCCGGTGAACTGCCCGCCACTCGGCACCGGGCCCTCGAGTGGCTGAACGGGCTGGCGGAGCGCGCCGGTGCGGAGGTGTTCGCCGACCAGGCCGGCAGCCCGCTGGCCGTGGAACGGGACAACCTCTCGGCGGCCTTGTCCGGCGCCACCGTCCGCGTCGGTGCCGCGCGCCTACGGCTGGAGCTGGCGCGCGTGCACTACCAGCAGGAGCAGCCGTCCGCCGCCCACGCGCTGCTGACGGGACTGCTGCGGGAAGCCGGCGGCCGGGCGCTCGGCGGGGCGGTACCGGCGCTCGCCGCGCGCGTGGCCTGCCAGCGGGCCGACCTGGCCCAAGCCCTGCGCCTCGGAGAGCAGGCGGTGGACATGGAGCGCGTGCGAAACGACCCCGGCGGGCTTGCCAACGCCTTGGACGCGCGGGCCGCGGCTCGCTTGTGCCGCGGGGAATTCACCGCGGCCGTCGCGGATCTGCGCGAGTGCCTGGATGTCGTCGCCACGCTGGGCAGGCCGCAGGACACCGCGTGGTGCACCCATCACCTGGCCTGGGCGCTGCTCCAAGCGGGTGGGGAACTGGAGGCCGACACACTGATGTCCCGCTGCCTGCCCGTGCTCACGGACCACGCCCCCTGGAGCCGGGTCGCGGCGGCTCTGCACACGGCGGGCGCTGTGCGGCTGGCTCTGGGCCATCTGACCAGTGCCGAGGAGTTGTTCGCCGAAGTGCTGCGGATCGTCCCCGAGTCGAGTTTCCACGCGCTCTACCCGGTTGAGGGCCTGGCCTGCGTGGCCGCCGAGAGCGGCGACATGCGGCGAGCCCTCCTGCTGTACGAGGCGAGCGCGCAGGCACGCAGCCGTCTCGACACTGTCTCCGAGGCTCCGTGGCGACGCCGAGTGGAACGAACGGTGGCTCGGGCCAGGACAGGACTGCCGGCAGCCGCCCGGGACGCGGCCGTCAGCGGCGCCCGCCGGCTGCACGGGGACCGGCTTGTCGCGTACGCGCTGCGGACGAGGAGCGACGACCACCGAACGACGACGGACGCCGTGGAGGTCGTCGACGACCGATCGACGCTCACCGGACGGGAGTTCATGGTGGCCGAACTCGTCGCCGACGGACTGACCAACCGGCAGATCGCGGAGTGGCTCGGCCTTTCGACGCGTACGGTCGCCACGCACCTGGACAAGGTGCGCGACAAACTGGGCATGCGGTCACGCACACAGATCGCCCTGTGGGTGGCCGCGCGGACCAGGGCCGGACGCACGTCCGGGCGACGCGTCACCGGCTCATCGCCGCCGTTCCGCCGTCTCTAGGCGGTGATCGATGCCGTGCTGTTCGGGCCAGGCCGAGTTCTGGATGACATCGACGAAGTCGATACGCCGGAAGCCGGGGGAAAGTGCGCCGCTCGCGGTGCAGCTCGCACTACTGTCTCGGCATGACCGACGACTCCCTGCGCTCCGTCACAGTGGAACGCACCAGCACCGGCCGCTTCGTCGCGACGAACGCGCGCGGCGGAACGATCACCTTCGGCAGCGCCTCCGATGCCGACGGAGACACCGAGTTCACTCCGGTCGAGCTGTTGCTCGCCGCGATCGGAGGCTGTACGGCCGTGGACGTGGACGTCGCCACCAGCCGTCACGCCGAGCCGGACGGGTTCAGCGTCGCGGTGACCGGCCACAAGATCGTGGACGATCTCGGCAATCGGCTCACCGACCTCCGGGTCACCTTCTCCGTGTCCTTCCCCGACGGCGCGGGAGCCGATCGGGCTCGGGCGATTCTGCCGAGAGCGGTGCGGACCTCCCATGACCGGCTCTGCACGGTCAGCCGGACGGTCGAGACCGGTACGCCCGTCACCGCGGCGGTCGAGGACGCCTGAGAGCGCCTGGCTGTCGACCCGTCGGCTGGCTGTCACCGGGGGCAGGGCGTCCCGGAGGTCGCGGATCAGGCGTTGTCCGGAGCCCGGCAGGCGTCCGGATCCGCGCGGGCGGCCGGGTCCGGCAGGTAGCTGGCCAGGCCACGCAGGATGATCTCCAGACCGATGTCGAACCTCTCGTCGGAGGAGTCCGTCACCATCAGACCGGCAAGGGCGCGCAGGTGGGGAAAGTCCTCTGTGGGCAGGGACGCGAAGTAGTTCTGCATCTCGCCGGCCATCTCGCGCCAGTCGGGGCGGGCCAGGGAGGAGCCGTCACCGGTGTGCCGGGCGGCCCGGTCCTGCCACATGCCCTCTTCCACGACGAACCCGTCGATGTAAGTGGCGATGAGGTCACCGGCCTCCGCCGCGATGCGGTCGGGCAGCCCCGCGGTACGGAAGACCGCGAGCAACGCCTCGACGTGGGGCAGCAGTTCGGCGGTGAAGGGCACGTGGGCCATGGAGATCCTGGCCATGTCCCGGTGGGACAGCAGGCGCTGCCGCCAGGAGCGGGCATAGTCGCGCACCTGCTCCCGCCACCGCTCCGGATCGGGTTCCGGCGTCTCGTAGCGGTCGAAGAGCCGGGTGTACATCAGCTCCAGGAGATCGTCCTTGGAGCTGACGTGAGCGTAGAGGGCGGAGACCGTCACCCCCAGTTCGGCCGCCACCTGGCGCATCGACAACCCGTCGAGCCCCTGGCGGTCCAGCACCGTGAAGGCGGCCTCGACCACTCTTTCCCGCGACAGCGGGGCGCGTGCGGGGGCGACGTGGGCGCGAGCGGGGCGCTTGCGCTCCCAGGGGGACGGATGGGGTGCTGGGGTGTCGGCGGCCGCGTCGGTCATGAGGACAGTCTAGGTGCCGGGAGAACAGTGTTCTCCTTCGGCGAGAAGCACTCGCGAGCCTGAATGCGATATATCTTGTCCCACCATCGCGGTTTGCGCTATATCTTGATGAACAGCGTTCTTCCACTGAGCACTGTTCTGTTAGGGTGAACACCGTTCTCCCCTGTCGGCCCATTCTGCGAGGAGTCCCGATGTCCACCACCGGTGTCGCGCCCACCGAGACGCCCACCGACTCCCCAGCGCCCTACCGATGGCGCTGGGCTGCGCTCTTCGTGATACTCGCGGCCGAGGTGATGGATCTCCTCGACGCCGTCGTCACGAACATCGCCGGCCCCTCCATGCGGGCCGACCTCGGCGGCGGTGCCTCCACTCTGCAGTGGCTCGCCGCCGCGTACACCCTCTCGATGGCCGTCGGCCTTGTCACCGGAGGGCGCCTCGGGGACATTCACGGGCGCCGCCGGATGTTCCTGGTGGGGGCCGCCGGCTTCACCCTGGGTTCGCTGCTGTGCGCGGTGTCCGAGTCGCCCGAGATACTGATCGCCGCACGTGTCGTACAGGGACTGTTCGGCGCGGTGATGCTGCCGCAGGGCCTCGGCATGATCAAGGAGATGTTCCCGCCCAAGGAGTCACAGAAGGCCTTCGGCATGTTCGGCCCGGTCATGGGGCTCTCCGCGGTGTGCGGCCCGATCCTGGCGGGCTGGCTCGTGGACGCCGACTACTTCGGCACCGGCTGGCGGATGATCTTCCTGATCAACCTGCCGCTGGGTGCCGCCGCCTTCCTCGGTGCGCTGCGCTATCTGCCGAGGGGTCTGTCGGCCGGCAAGCCGCGCCTCGACATCCCCGGCATGCTCCTGGTGTCGCTGGCCGCTCTGCTCATCATCTTCCCGCTGGTCCAGGGCCGAGAGTACGACTGGCCTGTGTGGACGTTCGTGATGATGGCCGCCTCGGTGGTCGTCTTCGTCGCCTTCGGCGTGTACGAGTCGCGCCGCAGCAAGGCCGGCCGGGACCCGCTGGTCGTCCCCAGCCTCTTCCGCAAGCGCGGATTCAGCGGCGGCATGACCCTCGGGCTGGTCTTCTTCTCGACCATGCAGGGGTTCATGCTGGTCTTCAACCTCTACACCCAGATCGGTCTCGGCTACTCGCCGCTCAAGGCGGGACTGGTGATGGTCCCCTGGTCGGGCGGCATGATCGTCGGCTTCGGGATCGCTCAGGGCGTCGCCCGGTTCGGACGCGCCGTACTGCAGGCGGGCACGCTGGTCATGGCGGTCGGCGTGTTCGGGGTGTGGCTGACCCTCGACATGGTGGGGGGCGGTGTCGGCCCCTGGCAGCTGCTGCCGGCCCTGCTCGTGACCGGCATCGGGATGGGCCTGCTCATGGCGCCGTTCTTCGACATCGTGCTCGCCAGTGTCGAGCAGCACGAGACGGGCTCGGCGTCCGGCACGATGACCGCGGTACAGCAGCTCGGCGGCGCCTTCGGCGTGGCCATCCTGGGCACCGTGTTCTTCGGTCTGCTGGGCGGCGGGGTCGCCACCGCCGTCGACCACCACTCGGACGGCCTGCGGGGGCAGCTCGCCGCCGCGCACGTCCCGCCCGCCGCTCAGCAGCGTGTCGTGGCGGACCTGCGTACCTGCGCCTCGGACCGCGCCGTCGCCAAGGACCCTGCCGCGACCCCTGCCTCCTGCGCGCGCCTGGAGACGGACACCCGGTCCGCCGTGACCTCGCCCCAGGCCGGCACCCGAATACCCGCCGCGCTGCAGGCCACCACGTCGTCGGCGTTCCGGAGCGGTTTCGGCTCCGTCATGAAGACGGTGCTGTGGATCGTCGACGGCATGCTCGCCCTCACCTTCCTGCTCTCGTTCCTCCTGCCACGCCACGCACGCCCCGAGGGGGCCGCCGGGCACTGAGCCCCGGCCGCACCACCATCGGCGAACGGACGGCCGGGCACCCCGCGGGAGGGGCTGCCCGGCCGTCCCGTTTCCGCGGCCTGTACAAACCGCCCTTGTACGTGCGCGGTGTCAGTGTGCGGCCGTCGCCCACTGGTCAGGCATCCCGCCGGCGAGCCGTCACTCGCAGGGTTTCGGCGGTCGGGTCGGCGGCATCGGGGATGAGCATGCCGGCGTCGACGCCGCTCCGCAGGTAGTCCACGACGGCCGCCGTGATGACTTCTCCGGGGGCAACGACGGGTACGCCGGGCGGGTAGGGACTGATCGTCTCTGCCGCGACGCGCCCGACGGCCTGGTGGGCCGGGACGTGCTCGGCCGGGGCGAAGAACGCGTCGCGAGGGAGCATGGCCTGCTCCAGTTGCAGCGAGCACGGCTCGGGAAGGCGGACCGGGGATCGGTTCTCCATACTGTCCGCGTTCTCCACGAGACGCTGCAGGGAGTCGATGAGCAGCTTCTCGGTCCGGTCGTCGTCGGCATGGGTGATCTGCCCGCTGATCCGGCAGGTGTCGGAGGATCCGATGTCGACGTGACAGTGGGTGCGGAGCCACTCGGCGGCCCGCATGCCGCTGATGCCGAGATCTCGCACATCGATGGTGATCTTCAGCAGGTCCAACTCCGCCGTCAGACCCGCGTCGACGACCTCGGGGCCCATCAGACGCAGGCCGGGCATGCCGGTGACGGCCTTCCGGATCCGTTCCGCGCGCCCCAGCGCCGCATCCAGCAGGTCGTGTCCGTGCTGGACCATGTGGCGGCGCCATCCGTCGAGGGTGGCGTACACCAGCGAGGAGGAACTGGTGGTGCCCAGGAGGTCCTCACGCTGTTTGAGGACGTCGGGTGAGACACGGTCGCCCTGCAGATGGAAGACGGAACTCTGCTCGATCGCACCCCCCATCTTGTGGACGCTGGTGACGACGAGATCCGCTTCGGCGTCCATGCCCCAGGACGGCAGACCGGGGTGGAACGGCAGATGGGCTCCCCAGGCCTCGTCGACGATCAGCGGCACGTCGTAGTCGTGGCAGACGTGGGCGACACCGCGGATGTCGGCACACGAACCCCAGTCCGTGGGTGTGATCAGCAGCATGCCCTTGGCGTCGGGATGCTCCCGCAGCGCCCGCCGTACGTCGTCGGGCTCCGGCGGGTGCGCGAGGTGCCGTTCGGTGTCGAACTTCGGGTGCACCCACACCGGCTGGACGCCGTTGACGATCACCGCGGCGATCACGGACTTGTGGGCATTGCGCGAGACGAGGAGCTTCTCCCCCGGGCCGGCCACCGCCAGCATGGCAGTCCTCACCGACAGGGAACTGCCGCACGTCGAGAAGAACGCCTGTTCCGCGCCGACGGCGTCGGCCATCAGTCGCTCCGCCTGCGTGAGAACGCCCTGGGACTCACGGCGGTCGTCGAGCCCGTTCAGGGAGAGCACGTCCGAGGCGAACACGCCCTCCCCCACGATGTCGACGACCCTCGGATCGGCTCCCAGGCCCTGTTTGTGACCGGGCGGTCCGTACACCACGTCGCCGCGACGCCGGAATTCCCGCAGCGCCTCCAGTACAGGGACACGAGAGTGATCCATCAAAGCCTTCCTCCTGGTGCCTCACGGACGGCACGCGTCGCTCGGGTGAGGCGGCCGGTCCGTCACCACGAACGAGTTGCACAGGCTCGGAGGACGAAACAAGGGCGATGCCTCAGACAAGCGGGACGAAGAAGTAGGTGTCCCGTCGCGCGAACTGCTGGTGCTCGTTCAGCTCGAAGAAGTCCGCGAACTCCAGGGTGACCTCGCGGCCGTTCTTGAGGATGCCGTCGAACACTCCGTGCACGGCGACCCGTCGGCCATCCGTCACCGCCGTGGTGATCGTGTGCGAGCCGCCGGCTATGACCCGCTCCTGGCTGTAGAACGACTTCAGATCGGCGTGCCCCCGCATGGGCTCGTAACCGGGCCGGCGGTAGACGGCGTCCTCGGCGAACAGGGCGACGATCCCCGACACATCGTCCGCGTCGACCAGCCGGTAGTACTCCCGCACCTTGGTCAGACCCGTGTGGCCGGCTTCATCGCCCCGTTCGTCGATCACGACGGTTCCTCCGTTCGTCGATCACGACCCCTCCTCCGTGTCGCGCAGCGCGGCGAGGAGTTCCTCCTCCGACATCGCGGCCACCTGCGCACCCACCTGTTCCTCGACCACCCGGGCCAGCGCCGCGACCGTGCGCTGCTCGAAGAGAGCCCGCAGGGGTACTTCGGTTCCGAAGGTGTCGAGGATGCGTGCGGTGATCCGGGTGGCGATCAGTGAATGGCCGCCGATCTCGAAGAAGTCGTCCTCGACGCCGACCCGGGGCAGGTGCAGCACGTCCGCCCAGATCTGCGCCATCGCGGCTTCGCACTCGCCTCGCGGCGCTACGTACTCCTCGCTCGGCTCCTGCGGAAGGGGCAGGGACTTGCGATCGATCTTGCCGGACGCGGTCATCGGCATCGTCGTGAGGGCGACGAAGATGTCCGGCAGCATGTAGTCGGGCAGAGCCCCTCGGAGCCGGTCGCGCAGCTCCTGTCGGGCCGGGGCGTCGTCCCCCTCGGGGAGGTACCAGGCGATGAGCCGCTGGGAGCCTCGGACCGGGGCCGGTGCCACCGCCGCGTCGCGGATGCCGGGCAGGGCGCGGAGCGCGGCCTCGATCTCGCCGGTCTCCACCCGGTAGCCGCGGATCTTCACCTGCCGGTCCACGCGGCCGAGGAACTCCAGCTCTCCCTCGGAGGTCCAGCGGCCGAGGTCACCGGTCCGGTAGAGACGACCGCCGGGGGCGACGGCGAACGGGTCCGGCAGGAAGCGCTCCGCGGTCATCGCCGGAGCGCCGACGTATCCCCTGGCGAGGCCGGCCCCGGCGATGTAGATCTCGCCCGGCAGCCCGACCCCGACAGGCCTGAGCCGGTCGTCCAGCACATGGACGCGGACGTTGTCGATCGGCCGGCCGATGCCGGCTCCGTTGTGTGTGACGTCGAGGTCCGTCGCGGTGGCGAGGACCGTGGTCTCCGTCGGTCCGTAGACGTTCACCGCCGACACCTTGGCCACGTCCGCCGGTTGGGGCCGGAAGAGGTCGCCTCCGGTCAGCAGGGTGCGCACCGCGGTGGTCTCGCGCAACGGGTGGCTGACGAGCTGTTCGGCCATGGCCGGGGTGGCGAAGACCACCGTGCTGCCGGACTCCGCGAGGTACTCCACCATCTTCTCGGCCGACGGAACCGTGTCGTCGGGCGGGAGGCGCAGACAGGCTCCGGCGGCCAGCGCGCCCCAGATCTCCCATCCGGCGGCGTCGAAGGAGATGTTGGCGACCTGCGTGGCCGTGTCGTCGGGGCCGAGGCCCTGCTCGCGCAGATGCCAGTCGAGGAGGTTGGCGAAGGAGCGGCGCTCGATCGCGACACCCTTGGGGCGTCCGGTGGAGCCGGAGGTGTAGATGACGTGCATGAGGGCGGCCGGGTGCGCACCGCCGTGCGGGGCCTCTGCGGCGGAGGCACCGTCCCGCGTCTCCGTCGCGGGCCCGTCCCCCGTCTCCTCGGCTCGCCCGTCGGCCATGAGCAGAGCACGCGTCCCCTCGGGCAGCGCACCCGCCAGGTCACGGTCGGTGAGGACCAGCTCGACGCCCGCGTCGTGGAGCATGAACGTCATGCGGTCCCGGGGGAGCCGGGGATCGAGCGGGAGGTAGGCGGCCCCCGCCTTCAGCAGGGCCAGCCAGGCCACGACGAGGTCCGCGCCACGCGGCAGGAGCACCCCGGCGACACGCTCGGCGCCCAGCCCGCGCCGGCGGAGTGCCGGCGCCAGTCGCCGGGCGCGCGCGTCGAGTTCACCGTAGGTGAGCCGTACGTCCCCGGCGATGACGGCGGGTGCGTCCGGGGCGCGGCGGACCGCGTCCGCGAAGCGTTCGAGGATGTCCTGGCCCCGGTCACCTTCCCGCTCGGTGGAGTTCCACCGGGTGAGCAGCCTCTTCTCCTCGGGGCCGGGCAACTCGACGTCGAACACCGGGGTGTCCGGGTCGGCGCAGACTGCGGAGAGGAAGGTGCGGTAGTGGTCGACGAAGCGTGCCATCGTGGCGGAGCCGAAGAGGCCGGTGGCATGGACGAGGTGTCCCCGCAATCCGCCCAGGCCCTCGTCGATCAGGTGCATCTCGAGCTCGAACCGGGTGGCCCGCGACTCGTCGTCGAAGGGTTCGGTCTCCACCCCCGGCAGGGACAGGGCGCCCTGTCCCGCCTCGGCATCGCTGTGCAGGAGCTGGAACGTGTGCCGTACGAGCGGGTTCCTGCCGAACTCGCGCGGCAGCCCCAGTTCCTCGACGAGCTGCTCGAAGGGCAGTTCCTGCCGGGAGAACGCCTCCAGCAGCGCCGTCCGCACCTGTGTGAGCAGGGCTTCGAAGGAGAGGTCGCCCGAGAGATCGGCCTTCAGCGGCAGGAGGTTGACGAAGAAGCCGATGAGGTCCTCGTATTCCGGTTCGGTACGTCCCGCGGAGGGGCACCCCACGACGACCTGACGGGTGCGGGCCCAGCGTGCGAGGACGGCTTGGTAGGCGGCCAGCAGCACCATGAAGGGGGTGGCGTGGTGGCGCCGGGCCACCGTCCGCACGGCGTCGGTGAGTTCCGCGGAGAGGGTGAACTCGACCACGCGGCCCTGATGGGCGGGGACCTGCGGCCGGGACCGGTCGCGGACCAGTTCCACCTCCTGGGGATCGTCCCCGAGGTGGTCACGCCAGTGGTCCACGTGCTCCCGCACCATGTCGTCGGTCAGCCGCTGCCGCTGCTGCTCCGCGAAGTCCGAGTACTGCAGGGGCAGCCGCGGCAGTTGCGGTTTCCGCCCCGCGGTGTGGGCGGCGTAACCGTCGGACAGCTCCCGGGCCAGGACGTCCCAGGACCAGGCGTCGAAGACGCTGTGGTGGGCGGTGACGAGCAGGACGTGGTCGCCGGTGCCCAGCCGCAGGAGGCGGGCTCGCAACAGGGGGTCCCGCGCCAGGTCGAAGGAGTGCTCCGCCTCGGCCCGGGCCTGCTCCCGCGCCTGCCCGACCGGGTCCGGGCCGGACAGGTCCAGGAACTCCAGCCGGAACGTCCCGGGCTCCGCGACGGTGACGTACGGTGTGCCGTCCTCGGAACCGAACCGCGACCGCAGCACCTCGTGGCGGGTGACGACCAGCTCGAAGGCGCGGCCGAGTGCCTCGGTGTCGAGCCACCCGCGCAGCCGGAAACCGTAGGTGATCGTGTACGCGGGTGATCCCGGGTGGAGCTGTTCCAGGAACCACAACCGCTGCTGGCCGAAGGACGGCAGCGCCCCGGGCGTGGTGGATCGTGCCGGCGGCTGGGTCCGGTCGGTGCTCATGGTCTCTCCTGGCAGGCTCATCGCAGGCTCGTGGGCAGGTGGGGGGCGAGCCTGCTCAGCAGATCGGCGGCGAACGCCTCCGGGGCGTCGTTGAAGTGGAAGTGGCCGCCCGGGAAGAGGAAGGTTTCCACCGGACCCGTCGTCGTCTCGCGCCAGCCGGCGAGGGTCGCCCGCGTGGTGCCCGGGTCGTCCTGCGATCCGTAGACCACGAGCGGGCAGTCGAGGGGCGGCCCGGGCGCCCATCGGTAGGTCTCCGCGACCGCCACGTCGGCGCGGAGCGTGGGCAGGACCAGCTCGAGCAGTTCGGGTTCGGCGAAGACGGCGGGGTCGACTCCCCCGAACCGCGACAGGACCCGCAGCATCTCCTCCGGCGGAAGTGCGTGCAGCCCTGCCGGGTCACGGCGCTGGGGGCTGGTCTGGCCGGAGACCACCAGGCAGGCGGGCGAGATGCCGTACGACCGGTGGAGTTCGCGGGCCAGCTCGTAGGCGAGGAGCGCGCCCAGACTGTGTCCGAACAGGACGACCGACTCGCCGAGGAACGGCTTCATCTCCGCGGCCATGGCGGGGATCAGATCATCGGCGGAGTGCGGCATGGGCTCGGTGAAACGGGCGCCGCGGCCGGGCAGGAGTGCGACATGGACGTCGAGGCGGTCGCGGAGGGCGGGCAGCCAGGTGTCGAAGCCGTCGGGGCCACCGCCGGCGAACGGCAGACAGAACAGCTGCGCCCGTCCCGGAGCCGGGCGGCCCAGGCTCCGGAAGGTGACCGGACGTGTCGGCCCGACCGGTTCGCGACCCGCCTCCCGGACGGCGGCGGCGAAGTCCTCCAGGACAGGACGGTCGAACATGGTGCGCAGGGGCAGGTCGATACCGAAGTGCTCGCGGACCCGGTAGATGACCTGGGGAACCGCCAGGGAGTGACCCCCGAGGTCGAAGAAGTTGTCGTGCAGGCCGACCCGTTCGGCCTTCAGCGCCTCGCGCCAGATCCGCGCGACGGCACGCTCGGCCGCGTCACGGGGAGCCGCGTAGTCCTCCACGGCGGTGACGGGCCGGGGGAGCCGTGCGCGGTCCACCTTGCCCGAGACGGACAGGGGCAGTTCGTCCAGGACGACGACAGCGGCCGGGATCATGTAGCCGGGCAGCCGCTGCCGGAGAGCGCCGATCAGGTCGGCCGGGCCGAGGGGCGAGCCCGGGGCCGTCACCGCGTAGGCGACGAGCTGGTGTCCACCGGCGGCCGCCTCCGTGACGATGACGACCGCCCGGACGACGCCGTCCAGCTCCGTCAGTGAGGCCTCGACCTCCTCCGGCTCGATCCGGTAGCCACGGATCTTCACCTGGAAGTCGATCCGGCCGAGATACTCGAGTGTGCCGTCCTCGCGCCAGCGGGCCTGGTCACCCGTGCGGTACATGCGGCCGCCCGGCTCCTCGGCGAACGGGTCGGGCAGGAAGGCCCGGGCGGTGAGGTCCGGCCGGCGGAGGTAGCCGCGGGAGAGACAGGGACCGGCCACATGGACCTCTCCGGGCAGTCCCGGTGGGACGGGCTCCAGATTCCTGCCCAGCAGATAGATCCGGACGCCTGCGACGGGCGTTCCCACCGGTGGGCTGTCCGGCCACTGAGCGGTGTCTCCGGTCATCCGGAACGCGGTGACCACATGGGCCTCGGTCGGGCCGTACTGGTTGTCGACGGCCACCCCGGGAAGCCGGTCGAGCAGCCGGCGGAGTTCCGTGCCCAGACGGAGCTGTTCCCCCGCGGGCACGATTTCGGACAGCGGGGGGAGCGGGCCGCGCGCGCCGCTGCCACGGGCCGCGGCGGCGGCGACCTGTTCGAGTACGGGCGGCGGGCAGTGGAACCGGCGCACGCCGTGCTCGGCCATGAGCGCCAGCAGCTGCTCGGGGTCCCGGCGCTGATCCTCGTCCGGCAGGACCACCCGTTCTCCCGCCGCCCAGGTGGTGAAGAGTTCCTGGAACGAGATGTCGAAGTTGATCGCCGCGAACTGCAGCGTCGGCCCGTGCGCCGCGGTGCGGCGCGACTGCCAGGAGACCAGGTTGAGGATCGGCCGGTGCGTCATCATGACGCCCTTGGGCCGCCCGGTGGATCCGGAGGTGTAGATGACGTACATCAGATGGTCCGCAGTGGCCCGGCACGGCAGGTTCTCGTCCGGGTGACGGGCGATCTGCTCGTGCTCCGCGTCCACCCGGACCACCGGCTCCCCCGCGAGCACCGACCCGGCCAGGTCGGACTGGGTGACGGTGAGCAGGACCGCGGACTGGGCCAGGATGTAGCGCAGCCGCTCCGGGGGCGTCTCGGGGTCCATGGGGACGCACGCGCCACCGGCCTTGAGCACGGCCAGAAGCGCGACCGGCAGCTCCGGGCCGCGCCGGAGGCACAGGCCGACCAGGACCTCGGGGCCCACGCCGCGCTCGCGCAGGAGCCGGGCGAGCCGGTTGGCGCGTGCGTTCAGCTCCGCGTAGGAGACCTCCGTCTCGCCGCAGACGACCGCCACCGCCTCGGGTGTCGCGGCCGCCTGCCGCTCGAACAGCCCGGCCACGGTGAGTTCCTGCTCGTAGGGCTCGGCCGGCCCGCTCCCGGCGACCAGGGCGGCACGCAACTCGGCGGGGTCGGCGAGGGGCGCCTGCGACACGCGCAGGGACGGGTCGCGTACGACGGCGTCGAGGAGGTTGAGGTAATGGCGGGCGAAGCGCCGGGCCGTGGTCTCGTCGAACAGGTCCTGCGCGCAGATCACCCGCCCGGTCAGGCGGTCCGCCCCGGCGTCGTAGAGGTGGAGTTCGAGGTCGAAGCGGGTGGTGGCCTCGCCCGTCGGCAGCTCCGTCACCTGAAGGCCCGGCAGGCGCAGGGCCGCCAGTTCGCCCGCGGAGCCCTGGTTGAGCAGCCCGAACCAGATCTGGACGATGGGGTTCCGGCTCAGGTCGCGGCTCGGGGAGAGTTCCTCCACGAGCTGCTCGAAGGGCAGGTCCTGGTGGGCGTAGGCGTCGAGTGCGGTCTCTCGCAGCCGGTCCACGAGCGTGGCGAACGACGGGTCGTCGTCCAGCCGGGCCCGCAGCGGCAGCGTGTTCACGAAGAACCCGACCATCGGTTCGAGTTCGGACCGGGTACGCCCGCTGACGGGGGTGCCCACCACGATGTCGTCGCTCCCGCAGTACCGGGACAGCAGCGCCTGGTGGGCGGCGAGGGTGACGACGAAGGGCGTGGTGCCACGCGACCTGGCCAGTTCCCGCACGGCTCGTACGGTCCGTACAGGTACCTCGAAGTCCACGTTCGCGCCACGATGGCTGGCGACCGGAGGCCGGGGCCGGTCGGTGGGCAGCTCGAGCGGCGGGATGTCCTTCAGCTGTTCCCGCCAGTACGCGGACTGCCGTGCGGTCTCCGCCCCGCCGAGCCACTCCCGCTGGCCCGCCGCGAAGTCCGCGTACTGCAGGGGCAGGGCGGGCAGCTCCGGTTGCCGCCCCTGTACGCACGCGGTGTACGCCTGGGAGACCTCCCGTACGAAGACGCCCGCGGACCAGCCGTCGAAGACGCTGTGGTGCACGGTCACCAGGAAGAGGTGGTCGTCGTCGGCGAGTCGGACCAGGCGGGCGCGCAACAGCGGTCCGGTCGTCAGATCGAACGGTGTTCCCGCCTCCTCCGCGCAGAGCGCGTCGACGGTGACCTGCCCGTCACGGGCCGGGGAACCGGAGAGGTCCTCGCGGCGCAGCACCCGGTCCGGGGCGGGGTCGATGACCTGGAAGGGCTCGCCGTCGGCGGCGGCGAACCGGGTGCGGAGCGATTCGTGCCGCCGGACGACGGTGACCAGCGCCCGGTCGAGCGCCACCGCGTCGAGCGGGCCGCGCAACCGGTAGGCGGCCGGGATGTTGTACGCCGGGCTGCCGGGCAACAGCCCGTCGATGAACCACATACGACGCTGGGCGGACGACAGGACCGGTCGTGACGCGTCACGTGCCGCCCGTGCCGGTGCCCCCTCGGCTACGCCGGGCGTCGCCGCGGACGCCGGGTCGGGGCGGTGCAGGCGCCGCCGGATCAGCTCTCGCCGCATGGCCGCCAGCTCCGCGGCTGTCCGCTCACTCATGGCGTCCTCCTCAGTCGGTCCGGACGAAGCCGTCGGCTGCCAGCTCCTCGACCGCGGCGAGGGCGGTCTGTGCGATGAAGGTGATGTCGTCGTCGGTGTGGGCCGTGGAGAGGTAGCAGTTGCGGCCCTCCCAGACGTAGACACCGCGGTTGAGCAGGTGGTGGAAGAAGAGGTCCGGATAGGCGAAGCCGCGGCCGAAGGAGAAGCGGAACAGCGAACCGGCACGCTCCACGCGCAGCGGCAGCCCGCCGCGTTCCATGGCCGCGTTCAGCGTGGTCCGGAGTTTCTCCGTGCGAGCGCCGAGGCCGTCCTGGAGGCCGGGGCTCTCGTCCTTGATGCGGCGCAGCACGGCGTGGGCGGCGGCCATGGCGAGCGGGTGCTTGGAGAAGGTCCCGGCGAACACGGTGGTTTCGGCGCTGGGCCAGGAGCCGTCGCCGTAGCTCCACAGGCCGCCGTCGACGGGGGCGAGGTAGGTCTCGCTGCCGGCGACGACGCCGATGGGCATGCCACCGCCGATGACCTTCCCGTAGACCGCGAGGTCCGCCCGGACTCCGCTGAGCGCCTGCATTCCTCCCGGGTGCAGCCGGAACCCGGTGATGACCTCGTCGAAGATGAGGGCGATACCCAGTCGGTCGGTGAGGTCGCGCAGGTCGCGGAGCCAGGCGAAGGGCTGGATGTGCGGCACCCGGCTCTGCACGGGTTCGACGAGGACGGCCGCGATGTCGTCGGCATGGGCGGCGATGACGTCGAAGGCCGACGGGTCGGCGAAGTCGGCGACGATGACGTCCTGCGTCATCGAGTGCGGGGTTCCGCGGGTCAGTGGTACGGCGGTGCCCGGCGGCAGGGACGGGTCGGCCGACTTACGGGAGAGCACGCCGTCGAAGGTGCCGTGGTAGGAGCCGGAGAAGATCACGATCTTGCGCCGGCGGGTCACCGTGCGAGCCAGGCGTACGGCCACCATGACGGCCTCGGTGCCCGAGTTCTGGAAGGCGGCGCGCGGCAGCCCGGTGAGGTCGCGGATCAGCTCGGAGACCTCGCCGACCAGGGTGTTGTACGGCGCGAGGGGCATGCCCTTGTCGAGCTGGGTGCGGATGGCGTCCCGGATGAACGGCGGGTTGTGACCGAAGAGGTTGACGCCGAAGTCCATGGAGATGTCCACGTACTCGTTGCCGTCGACATCGGTGAAGCGCGCGCCCTCGGCCCGGTCGGCCACGATCGGGTGAACGATCTCCTTCCACAGCAGGTGGAAGCCGGCCGACATCCTGCTGTCGGCATGGCTCGGCCGCTGCCGTGCCGCCTGGCGCTTGGATTCCTGGGTGCGCGCCTCGAGGGAGGTGATCAACGTCTTCACATGGTGGAGCTGACCTGTGGTCAGTTCCCGTCCGCCGCGCGCCTCGATGGGCCGGTACGGGCCCAGCGCCTGGGTCGGCGCCGCTTCGGCGGACGGGGGCCGGACCGCGGTCGGCTGCCGCGGTCCCGGCAGCGCGGGGCCGGGCCGACGTCCACGGAGCACCTCCAGCTGCTGTCGCATCACCTCCAGTTGGAGGCCGATGATCTCTCGTTCGAGGGAGTTCGCCCCGCTGTGGTCCGGCGACTGCGGCAGAGCCTCGGCATACGGTGCGGGAGACGGCTCGGTCTGCGCGGGCGGCGCGATCGCGGGCTCCGGCGCCGCGGTCTCACCGGCCGGGGGCTCGGCTGCCGGTGCGGTGCCGATGCCCAGCTCCGCGAGATGCGCGGCGAGCGAGTCGATGTCTCCGCACCGGTCGAGCAGGTCTCTGAACGGCAGGTCGACACCGAACCGGTCTTCGATGACCTCGGTGGCCTCCACGAGCAGCAGCGAGTCCGCTCCCAGCTCCACGAAGGACACATCGGTCGAGACCTGATCCGCGGAAAGGCCGAGAAGTTGGCCGAATAACGCCCTCAATGCCTTGACGTTTTCACCGGCAGGGGACTCGTCGACGCCTGATGCTGACGTCTTCCTTGCACTCTCAGCGTTCGACACTTTTGCCGAATCCTCGCCTTCAATCCGTTGGGGGCGGAGCAGCTGCGGCGCGATGGAGCAGGCGCCATAGTCACCTGGCAACTGCTTGCCTGTAAAGCCGATTAAGGGAGGAACGCCAAGCGGTTCGGGACGCAGTGGATCGCGGCCAGGTTGCATCAACTCGTCGGCAACTCGAGTGAGTTGAGTCACACACTGCCGCAGGCGGTTCGATCTTGACTTCGCCGAGAGATGCAACCTATGAATTGAGGGGTGCCCAAAAATACGCGATCTCTGTGGGCTCTGCTGAGTGCCGAGGTGGTATCGGTCTCGGGGTCGTTGGTCACCCGAGTAGCGTTACCCTGGTTCGTCCTTGCGACCACGGGATCCGTCGCACGGATGAGCCTTGTACTCGCGGTCCAAATGCTGTCCATGGCAATCTGGGGAATTCCGGGAGGGGTTTTCGCGGCTCGGCTGGGAACGCGCACCTTCATGCGCCTGGCCGACGGCTCGCGTGCGGTGCTGATCGCACTGATTCCCCTGCTGAACGGAATGGATCTGCTCACTTTCCCCGTATTGTTGGGCCTGGTCTTCGTGATCGGCGGTTTTTTCACGCCCTATTACGCCTCCCAGCGGGTCCTGCTTCCCGAACTCGTCGGCGAGGACGACCAGTTGCTGACCAGGGCCAACTCCCTGCTCGGCGTGGCCAATCGAGTGACGCTGCTGCTGGGTGCTCCGCTCGGTGGTGTTCTGGTGGCCGCCTTCGGCGCCCGGCAGGTGCTCTGGATCGACGCGGGCAGCTTCCTTGTCGCCTTCATGCTCATCTCGCTGTTCGTACAGACGGGAAAAGCCTCTCCCAGAAGCACGAAACGCGGGGAATTGGTGGCCGGCCTGCGGTTCCTGTGTCAGGATCGGGTGCTGCGCCTGTGGACCGTGGCCAACGTGGCGTTCGAGATGGCCTGGCAGTGTGTCTTCGCGGCCATTCCCATTCTGGCGTTCTCCCGGTACGACGACGATCCGCGCGTCGTGGGTGCGCTGCTCGCCGTGTTCGGTGTCGGCGCCGTCATCGGAAACCTTCTGGTGGGGCCTCTGATGAAGGCCGTGAAACCGGTCCGGCTGATGATCTTCGGGGCCATCGCTGAGTCCCTCGTGCTCTGGGTGGCCGTAGTCGATCTGCATGTGGTGACTTTCGGTGCCGTGCTCTGTCTCGGGGGGATTTTCATGGGTTTCATCGAAGCTCCCACCGCCGCGCTCCAGACAAAACGAACGCCGCCCGGACTCCGCCCGCAGTCCATGTCCGCGTTCATGACGCTGACGCTGGTGGCCGGTTCACTGGCGCTCACCCTGACCGGTCCGGCGTTCTCGGCATTCCAGCCCAGGATTCCCTTCGCCATCGTGGCCTCGCTCTATTCGTTCGGCACCCTGCTGATGATGGTGTCGTCCGCCTGGCTCGTCAGGGAACCTGCCACCGAACCGCCGCCGGTCTCCGGCACGACGGCAAAGGACCTCGCGTGAGTGACAGCGCAGTGACGCGCGCGGCGCTGGCCCACTGGACCGACGTGCTGCGGGACGTCCCCCCGACGCTCGAACTGCCGGCGGACGATCCCCTCCCGGCGAGCGACAGTCCGCCGAACCGCGTCGACGTCGCCCTCCCCGCCTCGCTCACCGATCGGCTGCGCCTGCTGGCTGAGGGCCAAGGCACCGACCTGGCCACGGTGTTGCTCACCGCCTACGCCGTACTGCTGGCCCGGCACACCCGGCAGCCGCGGCTGATCGTGGGAACCGCGCACCGCACGCCGGACGGAGAACTCACCGCCCTTCCCGTCCCGTTCGACTTCTCCGCCGATCCAGGGTTCACCGAAGGGCTCCGGGCGGCGCGGGCCGGGCTCGCCGATGCCCGGGCCCATGGTCCCGTCCCCCTCGCGGACCTGGTCCGAGCGCTGCGGCTGGACCCGGAGCCGTCCCGCCCGGCCCTCGTACAGGCCGGCTGTCTGTACACCGAGCGGCTCCCGGATCCGGCCGTCTCCGGCTGGGAGCGGAGCGTGGAACTCGGCCTGCACATCCAGGAGGGGCCGCAGGGGGCGACGGCGGCGCTCGTGCACCGGCCCGGCGTCATCGGTGCCGGGACGGCTCGGCGGATGGCCGCGCGCCTGCTCACCCTGCTCGACGGCGTGGCAGCGCAGCCCCACCGGCCGGTCCTCCGCTCCCCCCTGCTCCCCGACGGCGAACGGCGGTCGGTGCTGGAGTCCTGGAACGCCACCGCCCGCCCGCTCCCCACAGCGGCCCGCTGCCTCCACCTCCTGGTGACCGAGCAGGCGGCACGCACCCCGGGGGCACCGGCGGTCTCCTCGGGCACCGACACCCTCAGCTACGCCCAACTCGAAGCCGCCGCCGACCGGTTGGCAGGCCGGCTGCGCGCGGCCGGGGCGGCGCCGGACGTCCCGGTGGCCGTCTGCCTGCGCCGGGGACGGACGGACGCCATCGTCTCCATGCTCGCGGTACTCAAGGCGGGAGCGGCCTATCTCCCACTGGATCCGGACTACCCGGAGGACCGCCTGCGCTGGATGCTCCGCGACTCCGGGGCCCGCACGGTGATCACGGACGGCGACGCGCTGCCGCGCTCCCTCACCGAGGGACTCCGGATCGTGGCGGCCGACCGGCGGCCCGCGGTGATCGCGGGACGCTCCGCCGCATCCCCCGCCCCGGCCCCCCATCCGGACAGCCTCGCCTACGTCATCTACACCTCCGGGTCCACCGGGCGCCCCAAAGGCACCGGGATCAGCCACCGGAGCGCGGTCAACCTGGCACTGGCCCAGTGGGAGACCCTGGATGTCCGGCCCGGTGACCGGGTCCTGCAGTTCGCGTCCCCGAGCTTCGACGCGTCCGTGTGGGAAATCGTCATGGCCCTGTCGGCCGGGGCCGAACTGGTGTTGCCGACGCCCCAGGAGGCGGCGGCCGGACCGGAGCTGACCGCCCTGCTCAAGGCGGCGCGGATCACCCATGTGACGCTCCCGCCCTCGGTGCTGAGCCAGCTCGCCCCCGAGGAGTTCCCGGCCCTGCGGGTGTGCGTGTCCGCGGGTGAGGCATGCCCGGCCGACCTGCCCCGCCGGTGGGCGCCGGTGCCGCGGTTCATCAACGCCTACGGCCCGACCGAGGCCGCGGTCTGCGCCACGCTGGGCGACGTCCCACGGGATCCGGACGACACCCCGGAGGCGGACCGGCCGCCGGCGATCGGGCGCCCGGTCGCCAACATGCGGACCTACGTCCTCGGACCGGACCTGGAGCCCGTACCCGTCGGGGTGACCGGAGAACTGTTCCTGGCCGGGCCCGGACTCGCCCGCGGGTACCTCGGCCGGCCCGCCCTCACCGCCCGGCAGTTCCCGCCCGACCCCTACGGGCCGCCCGGCAGCCGCCTCTACCGCACCGGAGACCTCGCCCGCTGGAATCCCGACGGCACCCTGCACCACCTCGGCCGCGCCGACCACCAGGTCAAGATCCGCGGCCACCGCATCGAACCCGGCGAGATCGAAGCCACCCTGCGCCGCCACCCCGCCATCCACAACGCCGTCGTCGTCCCGTACCGGACCGGCGCCCAGGGTCATCCCCGGCTCGTCGCCTACGCCGTCCCGGCCGAACCGCCCGCGGCCCCCGACGCACTCCTCGCCCAGTTGTGGTCCGCCCTGCGGGAACGCCTCCCCGCCTACCTGGTCCCGGCGGACCTGATGCTGCTCGCCGCGTTGCCGCTCACGCCCAACGGCAAGGTGGACCGCGCCGCGCTGCCGGAGCCCGTGCGCCCGCCCGGTTCGGCGGACAACCCGCCCCGCACCGCCACGGAGCGCGAACTCCACGGGCTGTGGCGCGAGATACTGGAGCTGGACCAGGCCGGGATCACCGACGACTTCTTCACGCTGGGCGGCGACTCCCTGCTCGCGGCACGTCTGACCACGCGGATCCAGGAGCGGCTGGGTGTCCGGCTGCCCGTCCGGTCGGTCTTCACGCACCCCACGATCGAGGCCCTGGCCGCCCAGCTCGACCGGTGCGGGCCCGCGTCGTCACCACAGGTCCCCGGGATCACCCCGCGTGACCGGCGGCAGCCCGCGCGCGCCTCGTTCGTCCAGGAGCGGTTCTGGTTCCTGGAGCGGCTGCGGGCCGGCACCGCGCTGTTCAACCTGCCGACGGCGCTACGGCTGCGCGGCGAACTGGACCGGGAGGCACTGCGCCAGGCCCTCGCACACCTCGCCGACCGCCACGAGGTACTGCGCACGGGGTTCGCCGAAGAGGACGGAACCCTCGTGTCCCGGGTGCCGGCCCAGGCGCGCGTCCCCTTCACGGAGGCGGACCTCACCGGGGAACCGGCCGCAGCCGTCGCCCGGCGGATCGAGGAGGCCGCCCGCAGCCCCCTCGATCTGTCCACCGGCCCGCTGATCTCCGCCACCCTGCTCAAGGTCGCCGACCAGGAGCACATCCTCGTCCTGGTACTCCATCACAGTGCGGGTGACGCGTGGTCGATGGCGGTGCTCCACGACGAACTCACCGAGTGCTACACGGCCTTCCGGGAGGGCCGTCCGACGCAACTGGCCGAACTGCCCCTCCAGTACGCGGACTTCGCCGGATGGCAGCGCGACCAGGCACACGGGGAGGACTACGAGCGACAGCTCAGCCACTGGAGGCAGGCACTCGAAGGGGCACCGACCGTCCTGGAGCTGCCCACGGACCGGCCCCGGCCCGCCGAGATGTCCTTCCGGGGCGGCCGCGTACCGTTCCGTGTCCCCGCCCGGCTCGCCGCGCGCGCCGCTGCGCTGGGACGGGCCGAGGGAGCCACCCTGTTCATGGTCCTGTGCGCCGCGTTCGCGGTCCTCCTGAGCCGGTACGGCGGCGAACGGGACCTCATCGTCGGAACCTCCCCGGCAATCCGGCCCCCCGGTACCGAGCAGTTGATCGGGCCCTTCGTCAACACGGTGCCGCTCCGGATCGGCTTCGGCGGCCGGCCCGGGTTCCGGCAGCTCATCGGCCGGGTGCGCGAGACGACGCTCGGCGCGCTGGCCGGCCTGGACGTGCCGTTCGAACGGATCGTGGAGGAGATACGGCCCGAGCGCAGTCCGGACCGTCCGCCGTTGGCCCAGGTCACGTTCAACCTCCACACCACCGGTACGCGGCCGCCCCGGCTGCCCGGCCTGGAGGTGGAGCCGGTGGCTGCCGGCACCGGGACCAGCCGGTTCGAACTGGAGCTGGCGCTCTGGGACGACGGCGACGGCCTGGCGGGTGAACTCGACTACAGCGCC
Organism: Streptomyces sp. NPDC045022; assembly: GCF_056432605.1. Taxonomy (NCBI): domain Bacteria; kingdom Bacillati; phylum Actinomycetota; class Actinomycetes; order Kitasatosporales; family Streptomycetaceae; genus Streptomyces; species Streptomyces sp. NPDC045022. The sequence goes on along the minus strand of NZ_JBWKIR010000001.1, from coordinate 435,858 downwards.
GACCTCTTCGAGCCCGGCACCGCCGAGCGGCTGGCCGCGCACTACGCGCGCCTGCTGGAGGCACTCGTCGAGGACCCCGACCGTGACGTCCTGGCCGTGCCGTTCATGCCGCGGGCCGAGCGGGACCGGCTGCTGACCCGGTGGGGGGACGGCGGGCCCGGACACCCGGGACCGCCACTGCCCCGGCTCTTCGAGGAGCAGGCCCGCAGGACGCCGGAGGCCGTCGCCGTGCGGGCCGGCGGCGAACGGCTGACCTACCGGGAGCTGAACCGCCGGGCCGACCACCTGGCGCACCGGCTGCGGGCCGGTGGAGCAGGTCCGGAGAAAATCGTCGGGGTGTGCCTGCCCCGCTCCGCGGACCTCCTCGTCGCGCTCCTCGGTACGCTCAAGGCAGGTGCCGCCTACCTGCCCCTGGACCCGGAGCATCCGACGGCCCGCCTGAGGGCGCTGCTCGCCGACGCGGGAGCCCACGTGGTGCTCGTGGCCGAGGGCACCGGCAGCGGGGGGCAGGAACTCGGAGTGCCCGCCCTCGGCACGGGTGCGGACCCCACCGCCACTCTCCCGGCCGGAGAACTGCCCCCACCGCACCCGGACAGCCTGGCCTATGTGATCTACACGTCGGGTTCCACCGGCCGGCCCAAGGGCGTCGGCGTCACCCACCGAGGGCTGTCCAACTACCTGCGGTGGGCGCGGACCTCGTACCGCGAGGGCACGTCCGGCGTCGCTCCCGTGGCGACGTCCGTCGCCTACGACATGGCCGTCACACCGCTGTTCGTCCCCCTGATCAGTGGCGGCACCACCGAGGTGATGCCGGCCTTCACCGACGATCCCGAGGCGGGTGTGGAGTTGCTCGGCCGGGACCGGGCGCCGGGTCTGCTCAAGGTCACCCCGTCCCATCTGCGCATGCTGCTGTCCCGGCAGGATCCCGCCGAGGCGCTCTCGTGGCCGAGGACGCTGGTGCTCGGTGGCGAACAGCTGACCGCGGACGTGCTGGCGCGGTGGCGCGAGGCGGGCGGACCATGCGAGATCCACAACGAGTACGGCCCGACGGAGACCGTCGTCGGCGCCTGCGTCCACCGCTGCACACCGGACGACATCCCCGCGGACGGACGGCCACTGCCGATCGGGCGGCCCATCGCGGGCACCCGGCTGTACGTGCTGGACGACTGGATGGAGCCGGTCCCGCAGGGAGTCCCGGGCGAGTTGTACATCGGCGGTGCGGGCGTGGCCCGCGGCTACCTGGGCCGGCCCGGGACGACCGCGGGGGCGTTTCTGCCCGACCCTGTGAGCGGGATACCGGGGAGCGTGCTGTACCGGACCGGAGACCTCGTGCGGCACCGGCCCGACGGCGCCCTGGAGTTCCTGGGCCGCAGGGACGGCCAGGTCAAGCTGCGGGGCTTCCGGCTCGAACCGCAGGAGGTCGAAGCGGCCCTCCGGCGTCATCCGGCCGTGGGCCAGGCGGTGGTGCGCACCGAGGTACCGCCGGGCGGCACCGAGCCGATACTGACCGCGTATCTCGTCGCCGCCGACGGTGCCCCGGTGCCGCCCACCGGCCAGGTACGCGAGTTCCTCCGCGGCCGGCTGCCCGAACACGCGGTACCGGCCGCGTACGCCTGGCTCACCGGCATCCCCCTCACCCGCAACGGCAAGGTCGATCGGGCCGCGCTCCGCGCCCAGCGCACCGAGCGGCTCCCCGAAGACAGCGCGACGCCGCCCGGGAACGGGACGGAGGAGGCGCTCGTGGGCATCTGGTGCTGGGTGCTCGGGCGGGACGGCGTCGGTGTGGACGAGAACTTCTTCGACGTGGGCGGCAACTCCCTGCTCGCCGTGCGCATGCACCAGGAGCTGCTGGACCTGCCCGCCGCCCCGGCACACTCGGCGGGGATCCCGCTCGTGGCGGTCTTCCGGCACCCGACGATTCGCGCGCTCGCCCGGTTCCTCGATGCTCCGCCCTCGCCGGCGCGGGCCGCCGAGCCCGCGGTCCGGGCGGGCACGGACCGCGCGGCCACACGCAGGGCCGCACGCGGCAGACGCGTGCGACGTACCGGTTCTCAGGACGGGGGATGAGGGATGACGACCGCACCTGACGCGGCCGGCGCGCCGCGCGAGGCCGTCGACGACACCGACATGGACGGATGGGTGGCCGTCGTCGGCCTGGCGTGCCGGTACCCGGGCGCCCGCGACGCGGACGGCTTCTGGAGCAACCTGCGCGACGGGGTGGAGTCGATCTCCCGCTTCCCCGGACCGCCCCGCGCGGCCAAGCACCACACCGTCGACGCGGCCGGGGTGGTCGCCGACATCGACCGGTTCGACGCCTCCCTCTTCGGATACACCGCGCGCGACGCCGCCCTTCTCGACCCGCAGCAGCGCCTGTTCCTGGAGTGCTCCTGGGAGGCACTGGAGTCGGCGGGTTACGACACCACGCGGCACCCGGGCAGCGTCGGGGTCTTCGCCGGCCAGGCGTCCAGCGCGTATCTCAGGGAGATCCAGGCGTCGCCCGGGCTGCGTGACCGGTTCCCGTACCGGCGGCTCGAACTCGGCAACGACAAGGACTTCCTCGCCACCTCGGTCGCCTACCGGCTGGATCTGCGGGGACCGGCGATGAGCGTCCAGAGCGCCTGCTCGACCTCGCTGGTCGCGGTGCACCTCGCCGTGCAGAGTCTGCTCAACGGCGAGTGCGACATGGCCCTGGCCGGAGGTGTCTCCCTGCGGGTGCCGCAGGAGCGGGGCTACCGGCCCGAAGAGGGTGTCAGCTCCACGGACGGGCACTGCCGGGCCTTCGACAGGGACGCCAGCGGGTCCGTGCCGAGCGGAGGCGCCGGGGTCGTCGTCCTCAAGCCCCTGGCCGCCGCGCTGAACGACGGGGACACCGTCCGCGCCGTCATCCTGGGCTCCGCCGTCAACAACGACGGTGCCGCGCGGGTGGGCTACACCGCGCCCGGCGTGGCGGGGCAGACGGCGGTCGTCCAGGAGGCACTGGACATCGCCGGCGTGGACCCGGAGACCGTCTCCTACGTCGAAGCCCACGGCACCGGCACCCCGCTGGGCGACATGATCGAGGTCGCCGCGCTCACCGCCGCCTACGGGGCACGGACCGACCGCCGCCGCTGGTGCGGGCTCGGCTCCGTGAAGACCAACATCGGCCACACGGACGCCGCGGCGGGGGTGGCGGGTCTCATCAAGACCGTCCTCGCCCTGGAGAACGAACTGATTCCGGCAAGCCTGAACCACGAAGTGCCGAACCCGCGGATCGGCTTCGAGCAGACCCCGTTCTCCGTCGTCACCGCACCCACGCCCTGGCCGCGTACGGGTGCGGCGCCGCGCCGCGCGGGCGTGAGTTCGTTCGGGATGGGCGGCACCAATGCCCACCTCGTCCTCCAAGAGGCACCCCGCCGGCCCTCCGCCGGCCGGGGGGAAGGCGGCGAGCTGCTTCTGCTGTCCGCGCAGACCCCCGACGCCCTGGACCGGCTCATCGAGCGCACCGGGGACTTCCTGCGGCGCAACCAGGACGTATGTCTCGCGGACGTCGCCCACACCCTGCGCGTCGGCCGCCGGGCGCTGCCGCACCGCGCCGCCGTGGTCTGCCGTGACACCGCCGACGCCGTACGGGCGCTTCGGGCGGACGCGTGGGTGCGGGGCCGGGCGGGGGACGAAGCCCCGTCGGTCGCCTTCGTCCTCCCGGACGCCCGCCCCGCCCCGGCGGCGGGCGTCGACACGGAGCTGCCGGCCGAAGTCCTGCGCTGGGCACCGGACTTCGCGGCGGACCTGGCCGACCTTTCCGCGCTCGTCCGTGCCGAGACCGGCCGTGACCTCGCCGCGGACGACCGGCTGCTGCTGTTCGCGACGCAGACGGCCGTGGCGCGGCAGCTCATGTCCTGGGGGGTGGCGCCGGACTCCATGACCGGCCGGGGCGTGGGCGCCTGGGCCGCGGCCTTCCTGTCCGGCGCGATGCCGCGGACGGAGCTGGTGCGACGGCTGGCGAGCGGCGCTCCCCCGGCACACGAGGCGTCCGACGAGGACCTGCGCCGGCTCGCCGACGACCCCGCGCGGGTCGTGGTGACGATCGGTGGCGACGCACGGCCCGCGGAGGCACGGGCGACGGTCGGGGCCGTACCGCTGCACGGGTGCGGCGTGGACGACGTACGGACCGGCCTGCACGCGGTGCTCGCGGAGCTGTGGACCAGGGGCGCCGCCGTCGCGCCGTACCGCGTGCCCGGGGACGAGCAGCGCCGCCGACTGCCGTTGCCCGCCTATCCGTTCGCCCGCGAGCGGCACTGGCTGCTCGGCCCCGACGGGGCGGAGAGCCGGGACTCGTCCGACACCCGGCTGCGGCACCTGCTCGGCGGACAGCTCGACCTCATGAGACAGCAGCTCGCCTCCCTGGCCGACGCATCGCCCCTCGACACGGAGCGGACCTCGACATGAACACCACCGGCATGAGGACCGTCCCCGTCACGGACCAGCAGCGCGAGGTCTGGATCGCCAGCAGGCTCGGCGGTGCGGACTCCCGCGCCTATCACTGCCCGATCGCCCTGGAACTGGACGGTCCCCTGCACATCGGCGCCCTCGTCGGGGCCGTCGACGAGCTGGTGGAGCGTCATGAATCGCTGCGCGCCCGCTTCCCGGACGGGGACCGCGTGGAGATCCGGGACGGTCTGCTGATCGACGTTCCCGTCATCGATCTCTCCCACTACGCGGGCGCCCGGCAGGACGCCATGGTGCGTCAGTGGTACGACGCCGAGGGCCGGGCGGCTTTCGACCTGGAACAGGCGCCACTGGTGCGTTTCCACCTGCTGCGGCTGGGCGCGGAGCGGCACCACCTGGTCATCACCCATCACCACATCGTCGCGGACGGATGGGCGGGGGACGTGCTCCTGCGCGATCTCGGCGCGCTCTACCGCGCCCGTCGCACGGGCAGTGGCGGATCGCTGCCTCCCGCCCCACGCCTCGCCGACCACGGCGAGCGGTGCGCGGCCCACCAGGAGTCCCCCGCGTTCGCCGCCGACCGCGCCTACTGGACCGGCAAGTTCGCCGACGGGTTCCCCGACTTCCGCATGCCTGCCGACGGCACCGTGCGGAACGCCGGGGGCCGGGAGGCGGCCCGGATCCGTATTCCGCTGCCACCGCACCTCGTTCGGGAACTGCGCCGGGTGAGCGCACGCAACTCCGCGACGCTGTACATGACGCTGCTGGCCGCGTTCCGGGTCCTGGTCTGCCGGGTCTCCGGGGTGGACGACCTGGTCATCGGCGCCTCGTATCTCAACCGGGCCTCGGCGCAGGAGCGGGACCTCGTCGCCCACCGTGCCAACGTGCTCTGCCTGCGCGAGCCGGTCCATGACCCGCTGCGCCGCTTCGACGCCGTACTGGAACAGGTGCGGGCGGAGGTGCTCGCCGCCCACGAGCACGGTTCCTATCCCCTGCAGCGGCTCACGGAGGAGGTCGGGTTCTTCCGCGGGTCAGGCCGCTCCGGACCGGTGACCACGGTCTTCAACATGGAGCGCGAGACGGTGGCCGCCGACTTCGGCCCCGGTGTCGGGGTCCGGCCGGTGCTCATGGACTCCCTGCCCGGCTCGCCGTTCGACGTCACCCTCACCGCGGTGCAGAGCGGTGCGGACATCTCCCTCGAGCTGATCTTCCGTCCCGGCGTCCACTCCGAGGACACCGCCCGCCGCTGGCTGGAGCAGTACCGGACGCTGCTGGAGAGCGTCGCGCGGGACCCGGCCGCACCGGTGGGGCGGCTGCCGATGATGTCGGCCGAGGAGCGGCGGACCGTCATCGAGACCTGGAACCGCACCGAGCGGGACCTGCCCGAGGGGCAGTGCCTGCACCGCCTGGTCGGTGCGCACGCGGCCCGTGCACCCGAGACGCCCGCCGTCGTGTCCCCCGCGGGGAACCTGACCTACGGGGAACTGGACACGGCCGCCAACCGGCTCGCCCATCATCTGCTGGCGCAGGGCGTGACGGTGGACCGGCCCGTCGCCGTGTGCCTGCCCCGGACACCCGAGCTGATCGTGGTTCTGCTGGCGGTGCTCAAGGCAGGCGGCGCGTACCTGCCGCTGGACGCGAACCACCCCGCGGCGCGGCTGACGCACATGCTGGACGACTCCGGCGCCACCGTGGTGGTCACCCGGCACGGCCTGCTGCCGGAGTCCGTCACGGCGACACGCAGGGTCATCGAACTCGACGGGCGGCGGACGGCGATCGACTCGCTCCCGGAGCACGCGCCGCGGACCGTGGTGGCGCCGGACAACCTCGCCTATGTGCTGTACACCTCGGGGTCGACCGGTGTGCCCAAGGGCACCATGACCAGCCACCGGAACGTCACCCGGCTGGTCTTCGGCCTGGACCACCTGGATCTCGGCCCCGGACGGCGGATCCTCGCCGCGGCACCCGTCTCCTTCGACGCCTCGACGTTCGAGATCTGGGGGGCGCTGGCACACGGCGGGACATGTGTCCTCTACCCGGACGCCGTGCCCGAAGCCCATGCCCTGTTCACCGTCATCCGGGAACACCGGGTGGACACGGCCTGGCTGACCACCGCGCTGTTCAACGCGATCGTCGACTCGGGCCCGGAGCAGTGGCCGCCGCTGCGGCATCTGGTGGTCGGCGGCGAGGCGCTGTCCGCCGGTCATGTGCGACGGGCGCTGACCCGGCTGCCCGGCACGTCGGTCACGAACGGCTACGGCCCCACGGAGAGCACCACCTTCGCCTGCTGCCACGAGATACCGGGTGATCTCGCGGCGGACGTGACGTCGGTGCCGATCGGGCGCCCGATCGGCAACACGCGGGCGTACGTCCTGGGACCGGACCTGGAGCCCGTACCCGTCGGGGTGACCGGTGAACTGTTCCTGGCCGGGCCCGGACTCGCCCGCGGGTACCTCGGCCGGGCCGCCCTCACCGCCCGGCACTTCCTGCCCGACCCCTACGGGCCGCCCGGCGGCCGTCTGTACCGCACCGGAGACCTCGCCCGCTGGAACGCCGACGGCACCCTGCACTACCTCGGCCGTGCCGACCACCAGGTCAAGATCCGCGGCCACCGCATCGAACCCGGCGAGATCGAAGCCACGCTGCGCCGCCACCCCGCCGTCCACGACGCCGTCGTCGTCCCGTACCGGACCGGCGCCGGTGACCGCGAACTGGCCGCCTACGCGGTGCCGGTGCCGGGCCGGACCTGCTCGGCCGCGGAGGCGAAGCAGTTCCTCGCCGAGGTGCTGCCGAAGTACCTCCTGCCGTCCCGGATCGTGTTCCTGGACGCGCTGCCGCTGACGGCCAACGGCAAGGTCGACCGCCGGGCGTTGCCCGAGCCGGCCGCCCCCGCCCCCGCGGAGCCCGCCGAGGACACCGCCGCGGACGCCGGGCCCGTTCCGGCCGGCCCGGCCGGTCCCTCCCCCACCGAGCAGCGTCTGGCGGCCATCTGGGCCGAGGTCATGAAACAGGACGGCATCGGCCTGGACGACGACTTCTTCGAACTCGGCGGGCACTCGCTGCGCGCCACCCAGATCGTCTCGCGCATCCGCCGGGCCTTCTCGGCGGACTTCCCCCTGACCGCGTTCTTCGACCACCCGTCGATACGCGGCCAGGCCAAGATCATTGACGCACTAGTCCAGGAGGTCTCTCGTGATCGATGACGAACAGCAGCAGTTCATGGTGGTCCTGAACCACGAGGAGCAGTACTCGGTCTGGTTCGCCGACCGTGAGCTGCCCGCCGGCTGGACCGCGGAGGGGACCACCGGCACCAAGAGCGAGTGCCTCGCCCACATCGACAAGGTCTGGACCGACATGCGCCCGCTCAGCCTGCGCCAGGCGATGGACCACGATGCCGGATAGCCCCGTGGCGGCCGGGACTGCCCTTCCCTTCGGCACCTGGCCGTCCCCGATCACGGCCGAGTCGGTCAGCGCCGCCCTGCCCGTCATGAGCGCGCTCCAACTGGACGGGACGGACCTCTACTGGCTGGAGGGCCGACCGGCCTCCGGTCGCACCGTGGCCGTTCGCCGTACGGCCGACGGCCGGGTGGCGGACGTCACCGGCGAGGGGACGGACGTACGGTCCCGTGTGCACGAGTACGGCGGGGGCGCGCTGCATGTGCGCGACGGCGTCGTCCACTATGTCAACGGCGCCGACCAGCGTGTCCACCGCGGCGACGCCCGGCGGGACCGTCCGCTCACACCGGACCACGGGCCCGGCGCCGCGCACCGCTACGCCGATCTCCGGGTCGTCCCGGGCACCGGCGGCGATGTGGTCTGCGTACGGGAACGTCATGACGGCCAGGGCGTGGTCAACGACATCGTCAGACTCGACGGAACGGGCACCCAGGGGCCCACCGTCCTCGTGTGCGGCAACGACTTCTACGCCTCCCCACGGCCGAGCCCCGACGGCACCATGCTGGCCTGGCTGACCTGGAACCACCCGGACATGCCCTGGACGGGGAGCCTGCTGTGGCTGGGCCGCCTCCGCGACGACGGCACCGTCGCCGACGCCCGGCTGATCGCCGGTGGCCAGGGCGAGTCGGTGTTCCAGCCGGACTGGAGCCCGGACGGGGTCCTGCACTTCGTCACGGACCGCACCGGCTGGTGGAACCTGCACCGGCTGGGTGACGACGGCAGCGAACCGGTCCTGCCCATGCGGGCCGAGTTCGGCTGGCCCCAGTGGACCCTCGACCCGTCGGCCTACTGCTTCCTGGAGCACGGCCGTATCGCCTGCCTCGTCATCCGCGACGGTGTCCAGCGGCTGGCCGTCATCGAACCGGGGCCGGCGGCCGAGCTGCGCGACACGGGGCTGCCGTACACCGGGTACCAGGCGATCGCCGGAAACCGGCACGGACTGTACGCCATCGCCTCGGCGGCCGACCGGCCCCAGCGGCTCGTCCGGATCGACCCGGTCTCGTTCCGGCACGAGGTCGTCCGCGCCCCCGGGTCGGCCCTCGATCCGCAGTGGCTCGAGGCCCCGGAGCAGCTCCGGCTCACCGCGGAGGACGGCCGTACCCTCCACGGCCTCTTTCACACACCGAGACATCCGGAACACACCGGCCCGGCCGGGGCGTTGCCGCCGCTCATCCTGGTCTGCCACGGCGGACCCACCACCCAGCTGCTCCCCGAGTACAGGCCCGGCGTCCACTTCTGGACCAGCCGTGGTTTCGCCGTCTTCGAACTCAACTACCGTGGCAGTTCCGGCTGGGGACGCTCCTACCGCACGGCGCTGGACGGGCGCTGGGGCGTGGCGGACGTCGAGGACTGTGCCACCGCCGCGCGTGCGCTGGCCGCGCTCGGCCTGGTGGACGCGGACCGCATGGTCGTACGCGGCGGCAGCGCGGGCGGGTTCACGGTGCTCGCCGCACTGGCCGACTCGGACACCTTCGCGGCGGGCGTCAGCTACTTCGGCATCTGTGATCTGCGGTTGTTGCGCGGCAACACCCACAAGTTCGAGGAGCGTTCGCTGGACGTGCTCGTCGGCCCCTGGCCCGAGGCGGCGGAGGAGTACCGGCGCCGTTCGCCCATCGAGCGGTGCGACGAGATCTCCGCTCCCGTGCTGTTCCTGCACGGCCGGCAGGACCGAGTCGTACCGCCCGAGCAGTCCGAGCTGATGGCGAAGCGCCTGACCGAGCGAGGCATCCGGTGCGACACGGTGTTCTTCGAGGACGAGGGGCACGGCTTCGCCAGGCACGCGAATGTCGTCGCGGCGTTGGAGAGCGAACTGCGTTTCCTCAGCGATGTGTTGGAACTTCGGCCCACGGGCGCAGAGTGATGGAAGAGAAGGACGACAGAGACGTGGAATCCCATACGCTCGTGCTCGGACAGTCCGACATCCACCGGATCGTCGGCCTGGCCGGACGTGACCGCATCATGGACGAGTTGATCGAGCGACTGCGCGGCGCGTTCGCGGCCGCACGGTCGGGAAGGTCGGTCACCCCTGCCCGGCAGGGATTTCTGACGGGGAGCCGGCGCACGGGCGTGCTCGAGTGGATGCCGCACCACGACGTCGGCAGCGCGATCACGATCAAGACCGTGTCGTACGCTCCGGAGAACCCGGCCGTGTTCGGCCTTCCCACGATCCTGGGAAGCCTGGCGCGATTCGACGACGAGACCGGCCATCTGCTGGCGCTCAGCGACGGAGTGCTGCCCACCGCCATGCGCACGGGCGCGGCATCGGCGGTGGCGACCGGACTACTGGCCCACCCGGAGAGCCGCGTGGTCGGGATGATCGGTGCCGGTGCGCAGGCGGTCACGCAGCTGCACGCTCTCTCGCGGGTCCTGCGCATCGACGAGGTCCTCGTCCACGACATCGACGACGAGCACAGCAGGTCCCTTCCCGACCGGGTGAAGTTCCTGGGACTCGACGTGCGGATGGCCACGCCGGACGACATCGAGTCCCGGGCGGACGTCATCTGCACCGCGACCTCGGTGGACGTCGGCCAGGGCCCCGTCCTGACGGGCGCGGGGCTGAAGCCGCACGTGCACATCAACGCGATCGGCGCCGACCTCCCCGGGAAGGTGGAGATCCCGGTGGCGGTGCTCAAGAACGCGTTCGTCTGTCCCGACCACCTCGAGCAGGCACTGCGGGAGGGAGAGTGCCAGCAGCTCGCCCCCGAGGACATCGGCCCGACCTTGCTGGAGCTGGTGTCCGACCCGTCGCGCGCGCAGCCCGGACGGTTCTCCCGGACGGTTTTCGACTCCACGGGATTCGCTCTCGAAGACCATGTCGCCTTCGACGTTTTCTACGACTACGCCCGGCGCTTCGGCGTGGGACAGAGGGTTTCCCTGGAATCGGTCCCGTCCGATGCCCTGAACCCGTACGACCCGGTGCCCGCCGTGCACACGGCGGTCGCGGCACCCACGGGTTCGTTCGCCTCGGGGTGAACGAACGCCGCGCGACCCACCGCCCGGGGGAAAACCCCCGGCAGTCGGTGGGGCGGGCCTCGTACGCATACGGTGGCTGGCAGGCTTCTTCGGGTCGTACGGCCGCCTCCAGAATTCCCGGCATGACGACAACTCCCGATGCCTCCGTCCCAACCCGCCGCCGCGCCGCTGACGCGGGCCCGTCGCGCCCCGGTGCCGGCAGCGACTTCGCCGGGCTGTCCCGGCGGATCACCGAGGCCGGCCTGCTGAAGCGGCGCCCCGGCTACTACACGGTGCGGCTCGGTCTCGTGATCGGGCTGTTCGCCGCCGGCTGGGGAGCCTTCTTCGCGCTCGGCGACACCTGGTGGCAACTGGTCGTGGCCGCCTTTCTGGCTCTGGTGTTCGGGCAGGTCGCGCTCGTGGCGCACGATCTGGCGCACCGGCAGGTCTTCCGGCGGCGCCGGCACAGCGACATCGGAGGACGGCTGTTCGGGAATCTCGGTATCGGCATGAGCTACGGGTGGTGGATGAACAAGCACACCCGCCACCACGGCCCATCCCAACCACGAGGATCTCGACCCTGATGTCGCCCCGGACATCCTGGTGTGGTCCGCCGAACAGGCCCGCGCCAGCCGGGGCCTGGCTCGCCTCCTCGGTGGTCACCAGGCACTGCTGTTCTTCCCTTTGCTGACCCTGGAGGGCATCAACCTGCACGTCGCGCGGGTGCGGGCGCTGCGCTCACCGTTCATGAGGAACCGGTTGCCGGAGGGCGCAGCATGCCCACGGTGCATCTCCGTCGGGCCCGGGTGATCGTGCGGCGGTACTGCGCCGAGATCGGGGTGCCGTACCACGAGACCGGACTGGTCCAGTCCTACCGCGAGGCCCTGACACACATGCACCGCGTGGGAGAGCCGATCAGGCGGCAGCGCAGGGCGTGAACGGCGGGCTCAGGTGACCGGGCCCGTCCGGGACGGGGCAGGGTCGTAAGCCGAGTCGCGGAGGATGTCCCGCACATGGTGGGCGGCGGTGAGCAGCTGGCGGTGGGTGGTGTAGAGGGCGTTGACGCCGAAGCGGAGAAGGTCCGGGGCGCGCATGTCGATGATCACGCCTCGGTCCGCCAGGGCATGGGTCAGGCCGTGGGCGTGGGGGTGGCGCAGGGCGACGTGGCTGCCGCGGCGGGCGGGGTCGGACGGGGTGACGGGTTCGACGCCGAGGGGGGTGAGGAGTTCCGTGGTGCAGTGGAGGAGGAAGCCGGTCAGGGACAGGCTCTTGGCGCGGACCTGGGCGAGGTCGACGCCCTCGAAGACGGTGAGCGCCGACTCCAGCGCGAGCATGGAGAGGATGGGCGGGGTGCCGATGCGGGCGCGGGCGACGCCGGGTGCGGGGGTGTAGTCCCGCTGCATGGCGAAGGGGTTCGCGTGGCCGGTCCAGCCGGTCAGGGGGGTTTCCAGGGCAGCGTGGTGGCGACGGGCGACGTAGAGGTAGGCGGGTGCCCCCGGGCCGCCGTTGAGGAACTTGTAGCCGCAGCCGACGGCGAAGTCCACCCCCAGGGTGTCGAGGTGGATCGGCATGGCGCCGGCGGCGTGGCACAGGTCCCAGACCACGAGGGCGCCGGCGCGGTGCGTCGCCTCGGTGAGCGTGGCCATGTCGTACAGCTCCCCGCTGCGGAAGTCGACCGGTGCGTAGCTGACCGCGGCGACCCGGTCGCCCTCCGCGGCGAGGAAGGCCTCCAGGTCGGCCGGGGGTATCCGGCGCACTTCCAGGGTGTTGCGGCGGCGGGCGACCGACTCGGCCAGATAGCGGTCGGTGGGGAAGTGGTCCGGGTCGGTGACCAGCACGGGACGGCCGGGGCGCAGCGCGGTGGCCGCGGTGAGCGCGGTGAACAGCTGGACGCTGGTGGAGTCCCCCGCCACCGTCTGGCCCGGTGCGGCGCCGATGAGGCGGCCGATGGTGTCACCGATCCGGAGCGGTGCGTCCCACCAGCCGTTGTCGTTCCAGGAGGCGATCAGGTCGGTGCCCCACTGCCGGGTCACGGCGTCGGCCAGGGCCGGGGGTACGGCGGCGGGCAGCGGGCCCAGGGAGTTGCCGTCGAGGTAGACGAGCCCGTCGGGGAGCAGGAACCGCTCGGCGAGCGGGGCGAGGACGTCGGCCGCGTCGGCTCGCGCGGCCCGTTCGTCGAGTGCGGTGGGGACCGTCGTCACGGTTGGGTGGCCTTCCCGGAGTCGGAGTCGGAGCCGGTGTCGGGTCGCCGGGCGCCGAAGGCGGCCGACATCTCCCACAGGGTGTCCGCGACCGCGCGGGCGCCGGGCGCTCCCGGCTCGATGAGCGTGTAGTGGCCCGTCCCGGGGAGCACGACGGTTCTCAGGTCGTCGTGTACGGCCGCGTAGTCGGCGAACTGGGTGAGCGGGACCTCCTCGTCCACGGCGCCGTGCAGCAGCACCGTCGGCACACCGGTCGTGCGTGCGCCGCGCAACAGGGTGAGCGGATCGACCGCGGGCAACCGCTCCGCGAAGACCTCCTCGCCGCCGAGGAGTTGCAGGGCGGCGCCGTTGCTGAGGTCGTCGCGGCGGGTGGCGGTGAGGTCCGTGATCGGCGCGAGCGCCAGCACGCTCGTCGGCAGCAGGGAGGTGTGCCAGCGCGAGCCTTCCGGCAGCAGGCCGCGGGCCGCGCACCACAGGGCGAGATGGCCGCCGGAGCAGTGGCCCGCCAGGACGTACGGCCGTCCCTCGGGCAGGGTGTCCACGATCCGGGCGATGTCGTCGAAGGTCTCCGGGTAGCCGCCGGCGCCGCCGGACCGGCGGAAGCCGGGCAGCAGCACGTCGAAGCCCTGCTGGGAGAGGTAGGCCGCGAAGGGGGTCAGATGCATGCGGTCGTAGCGCCAGTATCCGCCGTGCAGCAGGATCACCAGCGGCGCGCCGGGGTCCTCGGCCGGCCAGGCGTCGTAGGCCTGGTGCGGGTGGTCGCCGTACCGCCCGTGCACGGGAGCCAGGACCGGTTTCAGGCTGAGGACCCGCTTCTCCTCCTCGGCCGCGAAGGCGGAGATCACCCTAGATGGCACCGCGCGCCTCCCACAGTTCGGGGAAGACCGGCCGGGTCGCCCGCTGTTCGAGCCAGGCGAGTCCGGTGGAGCCGGCGCTGCCGCTCTTGGCGCCCATGGCGCGGCGCACGACCATGACGTGGTCGAAACGCCAGCGCAGGACGAGTTCGGCGATGTCGGTGAGCAGTTCGCCGAGGGCGACGTGCGGGTGGTGCTGCGGGCCGGAGTAGATCCGCCGCCACACCTCGACGACGCCCGGGTCCGCGCTGTAGGGGGCGGTCAGGTCCCGCTCCCGGACGTGGTCGGGGACCGGCAGTCCCTGCCGGTGCAGGTAGCCCAGCGCCTGGTCGTACAGGGACGGTTCACGGTGTGTCTCGCTGAGTGCCTGGTGCACGGCTGGGTCGCCCTGGTGCAGGCGCAGCATCGACGGGGACTTGTCGCCGAGGAGGAACTCCATGTGGCGGTACATGGCCGACTGGAATCCCGACGCGTTGCCGAACGCGTCCCGGAAGCCGTTGAATTGATGGGGTGTCAGGGTGGCGAGTGGTGCCCAGCACGCGTTGAGAGCGGTCAGGGCGCGCCGGCTGCGCGTCAGGGCGTCCATGGCGGCGTCCAGGTCGTCCTTGGCGAAGGCCGTGCCGGCCATGCGCCACTCGTGGACGACGAGGGTGAACCACAGCTCCATCACCTGCGTGGTGATGATGAACCCCATCTCGTCGGGGGCCTCGGTGAGGGGGTGCTGCAGAGTGTTGAGGACGGACGCGTGCACATAGGCGTCGTAGGGGCTGGCACCCGCGAAGGGCTGGGTCAGGGAGTCGTCCGCGCCCTCTCGGGCGAGTGCGGACGTGGTGTCGTTCATGGTGTGTGTCTCCTAGTGCTGCCGTCGTTCGGCCGGGGCGTGGGCCGGTGGGCGGCGCGGCGGGAAGGGCTCGGGTCTCACACGCCGAGGTGGACGCCGCCGGACGCGTCGATCCACTGGCCGGTCACCCAGCGGGCGTCGTCGCTCGCCACGAAGGACACGACGTCGGCGATGTCCGCGGGGGCGCCGAGCCGGCCGAACACGGAGGCGTCCGCGTACCGCCGGCGGATCTCCGGGATGCTGAGCGTGGGGTTGATCTCGGTCTCCGTGTAGCCGGGGGCGACGCTGTTGACCGTGATGCCCCGCGGACCCAGTTCCTGCGCGAGGGCCAGGGTGAGGTAGTCCAGGGCGGCTTTGGTCATGGTGTAGGCGATGATCGCCGGGAAGGCGACGCGGGTGGCCACCGAGGAGACGTTCACGATCCGGCCGCCGTCGCGCAGCCGGTCCAGGCCCCGTTGGACGATGAAGAAGGGCGCCTTGGTGTTGACGGCGAACACCCGGTCGTAGTCGGCCTCGGTCACGTCCGCGATCCGCCGTGGGACGGTGATGCCGGCGTTGTTGACGAGGATGTCCAGGCCGGGGCGGGTGTCCTGGCCGGCCAGGGCGCGGTCGAAGGCCGCCCACAGCGTGTCGGCGTCACCGGGGACGCCCAGTTCGGCATGGACGGCGAAGGCGCGCCCGCCGTCCGTCTCGATCTCCTTGACGGTGCGCTCGGCCGCGGCCGGGTCGTGTCCGTAGTGGACGGCCACCAGGGCACCCTCGTGGGCCAGACGCCGGCTGATGGCCCGGCCGATGCCGCGGCTGCCTCCGGTGACCAGGGCGGTCCTGCCGTCGTGCCGCAGGGGGGTGGTCATCGTCTTCTCCTTCGTCGGGCAGTCGTGTTGCCGGGGCGGAGCCGGTGTGTGCCGGGTCATGCGTCGAAGTCGAGGGTGACCGCGGGACCGAGGGGCCGGGCCCGGCAGGCGAGCGTGTAGCCGGCGGCCAGTTCCGCGGGGTCGAGGGCGTGCTGAGGCCCGGTGGCCACCCGGCCGGACAGGACCTTGGCCCGGCAGCTGCCGCAGAAGCCCTCGCGGCACGCGTAGGGGACGTCGGGGTGGCGGCGCAGCAGCGTGTCGAGGAGGGCCGTGTCCTCGGGCCGCGCGGTGACCACATGGCGGCGGCCGTCGTAGTGCGCCGTGACGCGGGTGCCGTGCGGGGACGGGCTCGGGCCGGCAGGTGGTGATGGCGTGGGCGGGGTGGGCGGGGTGGCGCCGAGGGTGAACTGCTCCGAGCGGACGAGGGCCGGGTCGGCTCCCCGGTCCATGAGTGCCTGCCGGACCGTGGTGACCAGGCCGCCCGGGCCGCACAGGGCGAACGTGGTGCCGGGGCCGGGCTCGGCATCGAGCGCGGCCAGCAGGCGGGGCAGGCTGCCGCCGTCGATCCGTCCGGTGAGGGGACTGTTGTCCCGCTCCTCGCGGGTGAGTACGTACAGGACGGTGAACCGGTCGACGAACGTGTCCTTCACCAGGGCCAGTTCGTCGGCGAGGAGGGCGTCCGCGGCGGTGGGCACGGAGTGGACCAGGGAGACACGGCAGTCCGGGTCCTCGCGCAGCGCGGCCGTCGCCATGGCGGCGAGCGGGGTGATGCCGGAGCCGCCCGCGATCAGCACGTGATGGGCGCCGGGCCGCTCCGGGAGGGCGAAGGCACCGGCGGGTGGGGAGAGTTCGAGGACGTCGCCGGGTGCCAGGCCGGTCATGGCGTAGACGCCGAAGCCGTCGGGGGCGCCCCGCTTGATCACCAGGCGCAGAGCGCCCGGATCGTCCGGCGGAGGGCACACCGAGTAGCTGCGGCGCAGCTCCGCGCCGGCGCGGTGATGCCGGACGAGGACGTGCTCGCCGGGCCGGTGGGCGAAGGTGTCCCGCAGGGCGTCGGGCACGTCCAGGGTGACGGCGACGGCGTTCCCGGGCAGCTGCCGGACGGCGGCCACCGTGAGCCGGTGCCGGCCGGTGCGCCGGGGTCGGCCAGCGGCGGGAGGCCGGCCGGAGACGGCCTCGGACCGACCGGGCGCGGGCCGTTCGGTGGACCGGGGGTCGGTGGACCGGGGGTCGGTGGACCGGGGGTCGGTGGACCGGCGTTCGGTGAAGCCGGGGTCGGTGGACCGGCGTTCGGTGAAGCCGGGGTCGGTGGACCGGCGTTCGGTGAAGCCGGGGTCGGTGGACCGGCGTTCGGTGAAGCCGGGGT
>NZ_JBWKIR010000001.1:301773-418811 GCF_056432605.1 Streptomyces sp. NPDC045022 | reverse complement strand
GGCGGTGGACCGGCGTTCGGTGAAGCCGGGGTCGGTGGACCGGCGTTCGGTGAAGCCGGGGTCGGTGGACCGGCGTTCGGTGAAGCCGGGGTCGGTGGACCGGCGTTCGGTGAAGCCGGGGTCGATGGACCGGCGTTCGGTGAAGCCGGGGTCGTCCGCGAGTGGGGGCGGGTTGCCGTCGGGTGTGGCGGTGGCGGGGTTCACGCGGGGCCTCATAGTGCGGTCAGGTGGGGGAACAGCTCGTGGCAGGCCGTGCACCGCAGCATCGACTGGCAGCGGGAGGGCCCGAACACGCTGTGCGGCCGGGTGGCGCGGGAACCGCAGTGCGGGCAGGGCACCCCGGCGAGCTGGAGGAGGACCGGACCGTCCCCCGACGCCGGCCGGGGCGGGGCGATGCCGTGCGCGGCGAGCTTGGCCCGGCCGGCCGCCGTGATGCGGTCCGTCGTCCACGCCGGTGAGAGCACCTGCCGTACCCGGCCGTCCGGGTGGCCGCCGGCCGCGAGGACCTCCTCGATCGCGGCCACCATGGCCGGCAGCGCGGGGCAGCCCAGGTAGGTGGGGGTGATGTCCACTTCGAGCACTCCGTCGGCGCCGGGGGCGACCGAGCCGATGACACCGAGGTCACCGAGACCGATCATCGGCAGTTCGGGGTCCGGCAGGGCGTCCACCAGCGCCCGGATCTCCTGCGCCGTGCGCGCGGTACGGCCCGGGTCGGGCCGCGGCGCCGGGGCCGTACGGCCGCTCACCAGGTGCCTCCCGGGAACTGGCGGTGCACCGACTGCAGTTCGGCGACGAGGGATGCGAACTCCTCGGTGTGCAGCCCCGCGCGTCCGCCCCGGGCCTGCCAGCGGGGGGTGGGCACGGCGAGTCCGGCACGCTCGATGACCTCGGCCGTCCGCCGCTCCCACAGCGGGCGCAGCGGGGCCGGTGAGGGCACCGTGCCCGCCGTCACCAGACGGCGGACCACCTCGTCCTCCTCGAAGAGTTCCGCCGTGTAGGGCCACACCCGGTCCAGGCCCTGCTGCATGCGGCGGGTGCTCTCGGGTGTGCCGAGGCCCAGCCGTTCGGTCCAGGTGTCGGCGTGCAGCCGGTGGAAGGCGACCTCCTTGGCGGCCCGCTGCCCGAACGCGGCCAGTTCGGGATCCGCGCAGCCGCCCAGCGCCTCGTAGTACAGGACGGCGTAGTGGGTGTAGGCGAGCTGCCGGGCGACGGTCGCCGCGAAGTCCCCGTTCGTCAGCTCGGTCAGCAGCGCGTTGGTGAACTCGCGATCGGACCGGGTGAAGGCGAAGTCGTCCTCGCCGCGGGCCGTGCCGTCGACGCGTCCGGCCAGGGTGAGCAGTGTTCGTGCCTGGCCGATGAGGTCGAGGGCGATGTTGGACAGCGCCAGGTCCTCCTCGATGGCCGGCGCCCGTGTGATCCACTGGCACAGCCGCTGTCCGAGGACGAGGGCGTCGTCGCCGAGGCGGAGCAGGTGTACGCCGAGGTGGGCGTCGACACGGACGTCCGCGGCGGTGCGGAGTGCCGGGTCAGTGGTCGTGGTCACCGTCGGGGCCTTTCTCGGTCAGCGGCGCGAACTGCTGCGGGTACCGGTAGGGCTTGTGCCGGGCGCCCGCGAAGTACGGGTCGCGTTCGTCCGGGGAGGTGGTGTGCACGGCGTCCGAGCGGACCACCCACAGCGACAGCGGGTCGCCCCGGCGGGTGTACAGGTCACGGGCCCTGAGCAGGGCCGTGTCGGCGTCCGGGGCGCGCACCGAGCCCACGTGCTGGTGGGCGAGGCCGCGGCGGGGCCGCAGGAAGACCTCCCAGGACGCGGGGGCGCCCTCGCTCTGCCGGTTCATGCGTGCTCCTCCGTCCGGCCGGGACCGCTGGTGCCGGCCGCCCCGGCGACGGGCGGTTCACCGGGGTTCTGGGCGGGGGGCGCCGTACCGGCGTCCTGGGCGGCCGGCAGGCCGGCGGTGACGGGCGCGCCGGGCAGTTCACCGGCCTCCGCCCGGGCGGCGTACGCGGCGGCGGCCTCCCGTACCCAGGCGCCCTCCTCGTGCGCCGTGCGCCGGTGTGCGATGCGCTCCCTCGACCAGTGGGTGTCGTCGCCGAGGGCCTGCCGGTAGACGTCCCAGTCGACCGGCGTGAAGTCGTAGTGGCCGCGTTCCCCGTTCCATCGGATCGCCGGGTCCGGCAGTGTCAGGCCGAGGCGTTCGGCCTGCGGGACGCAGCTGTCGACGAAGCGCTGGCGCAGTTCGTCGTTGGTGTGGCGTTTGATGCCCCAGGCCATGGCGCGGCGGGAGACCGACGCACCGAGCGCCGTCGTCCGGGCGTCGCCGCCGCCCGCCTCCGTGTCGGGCGGCCCGAACATCAGCGCGACGGCCGGCAGCCACCAGCGGTTCACCGCGTCCTGGGCCATCGCCTTCTGCTCCGGTGTGCCTTCGCACAGGGCGCGCATCAGGTCGTAGCCCTGGCGCACGTGGAAGGCCTCCTCCTGGCAGACCCGGCGCATCGCCCGCGCGTACGGCCCGTAGGACGTCCGGCACAGCGGCGCCTGGTTGATGACGGCCGCACCGTCCGTCAGCCAGGCGATGGCGCCGGTGTCCGCCCAGGTCAGCGCGGGGTGGTTGAAGGTCGCCGAGGCGCGTTGCTGTCCCCGGTGCAGGGCGTCGAGCAACTCCGCCCGGTCCACGCCGAGGGTCTCCGCGGCGGAGTACAGGTACAGGCCGTGTCCGGCCTCGTCCTGCACCTTGGCGAGGAGCACGGACTTGCGGTGCAGGGACGGCGCCCGGGTGAGCCAGGCGCCTTCCGGCTGCATGCCGATGATCTCGGAGTGGGCGTGCTGAGCGATCTGACGGATCATCATGCGCCGATAGCCGTCGGGCATCCAGTCTCGCGGTTCGACCGTCTCCCCCGCGGCGATCAGCCCGTCGAAACGGCCGGGCAACTCCTCCTGCCCCGGCTCACCCTGCCGGGCGGCAGGGAGGCCGGTCCGCTGCGCGCTCATGCACCGCCTCCCCGGCCGGTCTCCGCCGTGACCGGGACGCGGGCGCCCTCGGCCCTCATTCCTCGCCTGGGCACTGGCATCACTCCTTCGGCGTTCTCCGGGCGTCCTGGCGCCACACGTCCGGCGGGCGGGGCGCAGCCTCCGTCTCGTAAAGAGGCCGCGCGACGCGTCCGCTATCCCCCGACGTCCGCCGGGGGGTGCGTGACAAAGGTCACGGGCGGCACGGGGATAGCGGTCCGGCGGCACAGCCTCTTGTTCGGGTGACAGGTGACAGACACGACCCGCCCGGCGCTCGGCTCGCCGTGCGAAAGGGGAAACCATGAGCACCATCAGGGAGTTGCTGGTCGAACTCACCGGCACCGAGGAGTTCGCCGACCAGGAGCGGGTCGGCGACGATGCCGACCTCGCCGCGAGCGGTATCGACTCCGGGGACCTGGTGCGTCTCGTTCTGCTGGTCGAGCAGCGGGCCGGCGTGGAGATCACCGCCGACGACATGGAGAAGCTGCACACGATCGCCGACTACGAGCGTTTCGTCTCGGAGCGTTCCGCGACCGAAGCCGGCGGCGGTGCGTGATGTGGCTGACGCAGCTGCTGGAACGCAACCGGCAGTGCTGGCCGGAGCGGACGGCCCTGGTCGACGAGCGGCGCGCGGTCACCTGGTCGGAGTTCCACGACCGCACGCTCCAGCTGGCCCGTGGCCTGGCCGACCTGGGCATCGAGCACGGTGACCGGGTCGCCGTCCTGTCCAAGGACCGCATCGAGGTCCTGGAGACCTACTTCGCACTCGCCCGGCTGGGCGCGCTGTTCGTCCCGCTGAACCACAGCCTGGCCGTGCCCGAGGTCGCCGGGATCGTCGAACGGGTCGGCGCGGTGGCCGTACTCGGGGAGTCCGAGCTGCTGGACCGGCACCCGGAGCTTCCGGCGTCGGTACGGATCAGGATGTCGTTCGACAAGCCGGCGTTCGAGGCGCTGGGCACCATGGCCGCCGATCGGACGCTGCCCGCGGTGGCCGACACCGATCCGGTCGCCGTACTGCACACCTCGGCCACCACCGGGCAGGCCAAGGGGGTCACGGTCGACAGCGCCTCGTTCCGCGCCATCGCCCTGGGCTGGCTGGTCATGGCCCGGCCCACCGACGACATCGTCATGGTCAACTGCTGTCCGCTGTACCACGGAAGCATGGTGGTGTCGCTCACCTACATGGCGGCGGGCGCCACGATCGTGCTCATGCCCGGCTTCGTCCCGCAGCGCGCGCTGGCCGCGGTGGAGCGGCATCGCGCGACGCACATGTGGATGGTCCCGCAGATGCTGCGGTTCATGCTGCAGGCCAAGGGCGCGGACCGGGCCGATCTGTCCACGCTGCGGGAGGTCCTGTACGGCGCCGCCCCCATGCCCCTGGACGTGTACGAGGAGGCCGTCCGGCGACTCGGCTGCGGCTTCCGCCAGGTCTACGGCATGACCGAGGTGGGCGGGCCCTTCGTCACCCTCGGCCCGGACGAGCACCCCGCCCCGGGGGACATCACGGCGCGCATCGCCTGCGGGCGGGTGGTCCCCGGTATGTCCGCCCGCGCGGTCGACTCGGCGGGCGGCGAGGTTCCGCGCGGAGAGATCGGCGAGATCGTCGTACGGGGGCCGGGCGTCATGCAGGGGTACTGGAACGACCCCGAGGCCACCCGGGAGATCGACCTCGACGGGTGGGTCAGGACCGGGGATCTGGGGTTCCTCGACGAGGCGGGGCGCATCCACCTGGTGGACCGCTCCAAGGACGTCATCATCCGGGCCGGTCAGAACGTCTACCCCTCGGAGATCGAGCGTGCCCTGATGTCCCATCCGGCGGTGCGGGACGCCGCGGTCGTCGGCATTCCCGACGAGGACTACGGCGAGGTGCCGCTCGCGTACGTGATGGCCGAGCCGGGCACCACGGCGGCTGACTTGCTCGCGCATGTCACGCAGCGGCTCGCGCCCTACAAACGGCCCCGGCGGGTGGAGTTCATCGAGCAGGTGCCCAGGAACCCCGCCGGGAAGATCATCAAGAAGCTGCTGCGGGCCTGACCGGTGTCCGGTACACCGACGGCGTCCACGATCGCCACGACTGTTCCGTCAGCCCTGGACCAGCCCGGCCACCGCTCCGCCCCGGTGGCCGGGCTCGGCATGCTCGTCGTCGCCCGAGTGCGCACGCTGCGGCGGGAGTTGGCGGCGGCGGGGCTCGGTGCGGGAGTCGCCGTCGGCACCGAGCCGCGGCTCGCACCCGCCGGGCCGGGCGAGGCGGCCGCGGTCGCGTCGATGCCGTCGTACCGCCGCGCCGAGTTCCTGGCCGGCCGGCTCGCCGCGCGCCGTGCGCTGCGGGAGGTGGGGCTGGACTGCGGGGAGATACCGCGCGACGGCCGCCTGCCGCTGTTTCCTCCCGGGCGGGCGGCATCGATCTCGCACAGCGCGGGCGTCGCGGTCGCCGTTGCCCGAACGCCGGGCCGGGACACCCCGCTCGGCTGTGATCTGGAACTGCGACCGCTTCCCGCCGCCGCGGCCCGGCTGGTGCTGGGCGGGGACGAGGAACACCTGCTGAGCACCGAGGGGCCGCAGGCCGCGCCGTGGTCGGTCACGTCACTGTTCTCCGCGAAGGAAGCGGCCTGGAAGGCCCTGCACACGAGTCGGGAGCCGCTGCCCCGTGGGGTGTTGCGGGGGCTGCGCGACCTGCGGGCCTCGCCGGACGGGGACGGGCTGCGCATCGAGGTGCGGACGGACGCGGCACGCGCCGTGCACGTCCGCGTGGTCGAGGCCGGACCGGGCGTCTTCAGCGCGGTCCTCGGCCGGACCCGCTGAGGTCGGCGCCGGCCGCGCCCCACCACCGTGCACACAGACCCGTCGCCGACAGCCGGCCGCGCCCACTCAGCCAGTCCCCCTTTCCGCGCCCGGGCCGACCGCTGGACCGTCGTGTCCCGCCGGGCCGCCCCTCCGCCCGCGCCCGGGCCGGGGCCGGCGGTGTGGGCCGCCGGCCCGGCCCGGGCGGTCCGCTACTGCGGCGCGTTGACCAGCACCGCCATGTTTCCCGCCGGATGGCGGTTGTCATGGATGAGCTGGTGCGCCAGGCCGATCTCCTCGAACGTGAACGTCCGTGACAGGCACGGGTCGACGACTCCCCGGTCGATCAGCCGCGTCACCTCACGGGCCTCACGGGCACTCGCCACGTGCGAGCCCTGCAGGCGCTTCTGCCGCATCCACAGGAAACGCAGGTCCACGTCGCCGTTGTAGCCGGTGGTGCCGCCGCAGATGACGACCATGCCCGCGTTGTCGCACAGGTACATGGACGTGGGAATGGTGTCGGCGCCCGAGTGCTCCAGCACGATGCGCGGGCTACGGCGCTCGCCGAGCACCTCCCAGAAGCGCCGCCCGAAGGCGCGCGCCCCGGCCAGCCAGCGGCTCATGGCCGCCTCGTCCGAGGTGTCCGGCATCCGGCCCCAGTGGTCGAACTCGCGCCGGTCGATCCACCCCTGGGCGCCCAGCTGCACGCAGAACTCGCCGCGCTCCTCGCTGGAGACGACCGCGACCGGGATGCCGCCGACGTGCCGGACGAGCTGGATGGCGATGCTGCCGAGGCCGCCGGCGCCGCCCCAGATCAGGACGGGGTCGCCGGGGCGTACCGTGTGCGGCTCCCAGCCGAACAGCTGGCGGTAGGCGGTGGCCGCCGTGGCCATGTAGCAGGCGGCCGCCGCCCAGGACAGCCGGGCGGGCTTGGGGTGGCACATGTAGTCGTCGACGATCGCGAACTGGGCGAAGGAGCCGTAGTTCTCCTCGTATCCCCACACCCGCTGGGTGGAGGAGGCGGCCGGGTCGCCGCCGAGGCGGATGTCCTCGGCCGCCTCCTCCCAGCGGCTGGCGAGGACCACGACCTCGTCGCCCAGCCGTACGCCGCGCACGTCCTCGCCCACGGCCCATACGATGCCGGACAGATCGGAGCCGCCGATGTGGAAGTCCTCGGTGGCGCCGGCCTTCTGCCGGGCCGCGATCACGTCGAGCGGTTTGCCCAGCGCCGCCCAGACGTTGTTGTAGTTGACGCCGGCCGCCATCACCTTGACCAGCACCTGTCCGCGCCGTACCGGGGGCACGTCGACGACCTCCGTGCGGAAGGCGTCGACGGGCTGCCCGTAGCGTTCGCGGCGGATGAGCGAGGCGTACATCTTCCGGGGCACGGTGCCGAGTTCGGGCGCGTCACCGAGTTCGTAGAGGTCCTGGGTCGCGGTCACGGGCATACGGGGTCTCCTGGACGGTCGGGGCCCCCAGGGGGCGGCGGGACGCGTACGGCTGCGGCGGGCCGTTCGGCGGCCGGGCGCAGAGCCTCGGCGACGGCGGCGCCGATCAGCGCGATGGGCTCGGGTTCGGTCATCTCGTAGTGTCCGCAGGGCACGGGGTGGTGGCGCAGGGTTCCGGTGACGTGCGGTCGCCAGGCGTCGGCCTTGCCGGGCAGGACGGCGATATCGCCGGGGAAGTCCGTGGCGTGCTCCTCCCCGGCACTGAAGAACAGGACGTCTCCGTGGAAGACGCCGGGCTCGAACTCGGGGGCGATGCGCAGGTTGTTGCGCATGACCTCGGCGATGGCCTCCGCCTCGGCGCGGGTGACGGGCGAACTCGCCGGATCCGCCCTCAGGTTCGCCTCGATGCGGTCCAACACGGCTGTCACATGCGGTGGTTCGGCCGCACCCGGCTCCACCGTCAGGCCGGCCACCCGCGTCAGCAGGGCCGCGACCTGGCGTTCGGCCGCGGTGGCGTCGTACCCGGTGCCGTGGGGCTGCGGGGCGTCCAGCATCGCCAGCAGTTCCACCCGCTCGCCCCGCTCCTGCAGGGCGCACGCCATCGCGTGGGCCACGAAACCGCCGTACGACCAGCCCAGGAACCGGTACGGGCCGTGTGGCTGCACCTCGCGGACGAGGTCGACGTAGGAGGCGACCATGGTGGCCGCGTCCGGCGCGGGCGGCCGGGTGCCGTCGAGCCCGGCGGCCTGGATGCCGTAGACCGGCTGGTCGCCGCCGAGGTGGGGCAGCAGGCCGGTGTACCGCCAGGAGACGCCGGCGCCGGGGTGGAGGCAGAACAGCGGTGTGGCGCCGCCCTCGGGACGCAGCGGCAGCAGCGGTCCGAGCGCGTTCGCGCCGCCGCCCGCGGGCCGGTCGGCGGTGCCGTCGGTGGCCGCGAGGGCGCCCGCGACGGTGGGCGCGGCGAGCAGCGTCGCGGCGGCTACGTCGAGCACGCCGGCCTGGCGGAGACGGCCCGCCAGCAGGACGGCGCGCATGGAGTCGCCGCCCAGGTCGAAGAAGTTGTCGTGCACGCCGATGCCGCCGATGCCGAGGGTCTCCTCCCAGAGCCGGGTGACCGCTCGTTCGCGTTCGGTGCGCGGGGGCACGTGCTCGGTCGTCAGCCGGGGCCGCGGACCGAGGGTCGGCCCGGTGCCGGCCGCGTCCTCGGTGTCCGGCGCGCCGGGATCGGTGCGGGCGCCGGGGGTGTCGAGCCAGTGGCGGTGCCGTTCGAAGGCGTACGGGGGCAGTGGCACCGGCCGGGGCGTGCCCGGGACCGGCGGGAGCGTGCTGTCCACGCCCGCGCTCCACAGCCGTCCCAGCGCCTCGGCGAGGACGAAGCCGTCGGAGGCGTCGGCCTTGGCGTGCCGCATGGTGGTCACCGTCACCGGTGTCTCGGGCGCCAGTTGGGCCGCGGCCAGCTTGGTCAGGGTGTCCGCGGGGCCTATCTCCACCAGGATGGGGCGTCCGCGCTGCCACACCGCCGTGATGCCGTCGGCGAACCGCACGGTGTCCCGGGTGTGGTCGAGCCAGTGCCGGACCGAGGTCGCCTGGGCGTCGGTGATCCAGGTACCGGTGACGTTGGTGACGAACGGGATCCGCGGCGGGCGCAGGGTGACGCCGCGCAGGTGCTTCTCGTATGTCTCCAGCACCGGGTCCAGGACGTGGGAGTGGGCGGCGGCCGGGATGCGCAGCCGGCGGAACGGTATGTCCCGGCAGGCCAGTTCGGCCTCGAAGCGCGCGACGGCGTCCTCGTACCCGGCGACGGTGCAGGCGGCCGGGCCGTTCGCCGCGGCCAGGGACAGGCCGGCGTCCAGCAGCGGCAGCACGTCCTCGGCCGGCGCCGCCACTCCGACGGTCGCGCCGCCCGCGGAGCTGATCAGCCGGATCCGTTCGGTGACCAGCGGCAGCATGTCCTCCAGGTCGATGACCCCGGCCAGGCAGGCCGCCGTGTACTCGCCGAGCGAGTGGCCGATCAGCGCGTCCGGGCGCACGCCACCCGCCATGAGGGTCCGGGCGAGGGCGTACTCGGTCACCACCAGGCCCAGGAAGGCGCTGGTGCTGTCGGGGTGCCCGTCGCGGAGCAGGGTGGTGCGCAGGTCGGTGCCCAGGACGGGGCGCAGGATCCGCGCGCAGGTGTCGACGGTGTCGCGGTAGACGTCGTGCTCCCGGTACAGCTCCGCGCCCATGCCGGGGTACTGGGTGCCGCCGCCCGGCAGCAGGAACGCCACCCGCGCGGGCTCGTCCGGCACGGGCGGGGTGGAGGGCACGGCGGTGCGCAGCGACGCCAGGGCCTCGTCGCGGGAGGCGGCGGTCACCGTCAGGCGGTGGCGCAGCGCGGGCCGGGCGGTGCGCAGGGAGTGCGCGACGTCGTCCAGGCGCAGGCCCGGCCGGCGTTCCAGGTGGCGGGCGAGCGCCTCGGCCTGGCCGCGCAGGGCGCCGGCGGTACGCGCGGACAGCGGCAGCACCAGGCGGCTGCCGTCCTCGGACGCGCGCGGCGGGATGGGTGCGGGGGCCGGCGCTTCCTCCAGGATCAGGTGCGCGTTGGTGCCGCCGATGCCGAACGCGCTGACCGCGGCCCGCCTCGGGTGGCCGGCGGCGGGCCAGTCCTCCAGCACGGTGGGCACCCGGAAGGGGCCCGCGGCGAAATCGATCAGCGGGTTGGGCCGGTGGAAGTGGAGGCTGGGCGGGATCTGCCGGTGTTCCAGGGCGAGAACGGCCTTGATGAGCCCGGCGATTCCGGCAGCCGCCCCCAGGTGGCCGATGTTGGTCTTCACCGAGCCCAGGGCGCAGTGGCCCCGCCGCCGGGTCGACTGCTGGAACGCGTCGGTGAGCGCGGCCACCTCGATGGGGTCACCGAGCCGGGTGGCGGTGCCGTGGGCCTCGACCAGGCCGATGGTGCCGGCGTCGACCATGGCCTGGGCCTGCGCCGCGAGGATGACCTCGGCCTGCCCGGCGGCACTGGGCGCGCTGAAGCCGACCTTGCGGCGGCCGTCGTTGTTGACGGCGCTGCCGCGGACGACGGCGCGGATGTGGTCGCCGTCGGCCAGGGCGTCCTCCAGGCGTTTGAGGACGACGGCGCCGACGCCGTCACCGGACGAGGTGCCGGCGGCGTCCGCGGCGAACGCGCGGCAGTGGCCGTCGGGTGAGAAAGGCCCGTCGGGTACGTAGCGGTAGCCGAGGAGGGCGGAGGGGTTGAGGGAGACGGCGGCGGCGAGGGCGGTGTCGCAGCGGTAGTCGAGGAGGTCCTGGCAGGCGGTGTGGACCGCGACGAGCGCGGTGGAGCAGGCGGTCTGCAGCGACACGCTCGGTCCGGTCAGGCCCAGCTCGTACGAGACCCGGGTGGCCAGCGTGCCGAGGGAGTTGGCGGTGGCGGCGTGCACCAGTTCCACCGATCCGGGTTGTCCCGCGTACCGCGGATGCACATGGGCGGGGTAGTAGCGGCTGTCACCACTGCCCGCGTACACGCCGAAGGTGCCGTTCTCGGCGGCGCCTCCGAGGCAGCCGGCGTCCTCCAGGGCGTGGTAGGCCGTCTCGAGCAGCAGTCGCTGCTGGGGGTCGACGACGGCCGCTTCGGCGGGCGTGTAGCCGAAGAAGCCGGAGTCGAAGCGGTCGATGCCCTCTACGACCGAGGCCATGCGGATCAGCGACGGGTCCTCGAGGTCGCGCGGGTCGCCGCCGGCGGCCAGGAACTCCTCGTCGGTGACGGGCCGTACGGACTCGCGTCCGGCGGCCAGGTTGTCCCAGAAGGCGTCAAGGTCGTCGGCGCCGGGGAACCGGCCCGCCATGCCGATCACGGCGACAGCGGGCGCCTGTTCGTCCGGTGCGTCCTGCGGTGCGGTGGTCTCATGCATGACCTCGGCCCTTTCCGTGCCGTGCGGAGCGGCGGGCCCGGGCCGCACGCTGTCGCTCTGCCTGTTCCTTGGCGCGGTCCAGTCCGCTCGGCGGGGCCCCCACGCCGTCGGGCGCGCTCTCCGGATCGGCCGCGCCCGGTGCGGCCGCCGTCTCGGGGCCGGTCAGGGCCACGAGGTGGCGGGCCAGGTCGCGCACGGTGGGGTGCGCGAACAGGTCGACCACCGACAGGTCGCAGCCGAAGGCCTGGTTGACGGCGTTCTGCGCGGTGATCAGGAGCAGTGAATTCCCGCCCAGGTCGAAGAAGTTCTCGTCCCGGCCCACCCGGTCGCGGCCCAGGACACCGCGCCACAGCTCGGTGAGCCTGTCCTCCAGGCCGAGGAGCCGTTCCTCCGCGTCCGAGGCGGCCGCCGGCTGCTCGGCGCTGCCGGCGGCGCGCAGGACCCAGGGGGCGCTGCCGGTGGCGTCGGCCGCCGCCCGGTACAGCGCGCCGAGGTCGGCTCCCTCCTCCAGCGAGACGCGTCCGGCCAACCGCCGCACCTGCCGGGCGGGTTCGAGGACGTGGCTGCCGACCCAGGGGGCGGTGCGGTCGGCGCCGATCAGCAGGTGGGGCTCGTCCAGGGTGCGGGCGAGGTCGAAGGAGCGCAGTGCGGCGGCGGTGTCCAGCACCCGGTAGCCGCGTGCCTCGGTGAGCGCGGCGAGCCGGTAGCCGCTGCTCATGCCGCGTTCCTGCCACATGCTCCAGGCCAGGCTCTGGGCGGCCAGGCCGAGGGCGCGGCGGTGCAGGGCGAGCGCGTCGAGGTAGGCGTTGGCCGCGGCGTAGGCGGTGTTCATGGCGCCGCCGAAGTAGCCGTTCACCGAGGAGAACAGGACGAACGAGGCGACCGGGTGGTCCGCGGTCACCCGGTGCAGGGTCCAGGCGCCGCGCGCCTTGGCGTCCAGGGCCTCGCGCCACGCGGCGGTGTCCAGTTCGCCGACGGGCCGCTCGACGAGGGCGCCGGCCAGGTGCAGTACCGACACCAGGGGCGCGCCCCACGCCTCGCCGGCCGCGTCGACGGCCGCCCTCACCTGTGCCTCGTCGGTGACGTCGGCGCATGCGTACCGTACGTCGCCGAGGTCCCGCAGCCGCCGGTACGCCTCGATGCGGGCGGCCTCGTGGGTCCCGTCGGCGAGGTGCCGCTCCCAGGTGTCCTCGGCGGGCAGCGGTGTGCGGCCGAGCAGCAGCAGCCGGGTGCCGGGCGTCTGCAGGAGGTGGGCGGCGAGTGCGGTGCCGACCCCGCCCAGTCCCCCGCTGATCAGGTGATAGCCCTCGGCGGTGGGCGGCTGT
Organism: Streptomyces sp. NPDC045022; assembly: GCF_056432605.1. NCBI lineage: Bacteria > Bacillati > Actinomycetota > Actinomycetes > Kitasatosporales > Streptomycetaceae > Streptomyces > Streptomyces sp. NPDC045022. Next base: position 406,360 of record NZ_JBWKIR010000001.1, on the reverse strand, counting down.
GCCCGGGCCGCCGGTTCGGGCGCCGGGGCCAGCCGACGGACGTGCCGCTGTCCGCCGCGGTGGGCGACCTCCGTGTCGACGGGGGTGTGCGCGGCTTCGGCCTTCAGCAGGGGGACGAGGTCGTCGGCGTGCGGTACGGGCTCGCCGTCGGCGCCCGCTTCCAGGTCGAGGTGAACGCAGCGCAGCCGGCCCGACTCCTGCTGGAGTGACTTCAGGATCGCGCCGGCGAGGGCCTGGGCCGGGGCGGGCCGGTCGTCGCCGGTGACCGCCTGGGCGCCCGCGGTCACGTACAGCAGCTCGGTCGGGTGGGGTGTGCCGGGCCGGGTGGTGAGGGCCCGGGCGAGCGCCGGCAGACAGGCGGCACCGGCCTGGTCGGGGGACGTCTCGTCGCCCCTGCCGGTGTGCAGCGCACCGAGGAGGACGACGGCGTCTGCCGGTCGGCCGTCGGTGTCCAGGGAGCGCAGCAGCGCCGCGTGGTCGGTGTCCTCGGCGGGCCGGATCCGGTAGTGGGCGGCGTCCAGCCGTTCGTACGACGCTCCGTCCGTGACCACGGTGCACAGGCCGCCGTCGGCGCGCAGGGAACGGGCCAGGCGTTCGGCGAGGTCGTGGCCCCTGGGGTCGGTGCCGGCCAGGACGAGGGTGTGCCGGCCGGCCGCCACGGTACGCGGGTGGTGCCGTTCGGCCCGCTGCCAGACGGGCCGCAGGAACCAGTCGGGCACGGTGGCGGCGGTGCCCAGCAGCAGCTCGGTCTCGCGGACGGCGTCGTCGAAGTCGCCCGCTTCGAAGCTCTTGCGCAGCTTGGTCCGCTGGATCTTGCCGATCTCGGTCTTCGGGATGTCGCCGGTGCCGACCGGGATCAGGAAGGCGGGGCTGACCCCGGTCTCCCGGGTCACCTTGCCGGCGATCTCCCGCAGCGCGGTGGCGCGGTCGATTCCGGGGGCGAGATGGAAGAACAGGGCGAGTTCGTCGGTCGTCGCCGAGGGGTGGGAGCGGACCGCGCAGGCCGCGGTGAAGCTGCGGACGACGCTGGGGAGTTCCTCGACGCAGGCCTCGATCTCGTGGCTGTAGTGGTTGACGCCGTTGACGATGATGACGTCCTTGGCGCGGCCGGTGATGTACAGCTCGCCGTCGCGCAGGAACGCCAGGTCTCCGGTGTCGAACCAGCCGTCGTCGGTGAACGCCTCCGCGTTGGCGGCCGGGTTGTCGTGGTAGCCGCCGGTCACGGAGGTGCCGCGGACCTGGAGGCGGCCGACGTCGCCCTCGGTGAGCGGGGTGGTGTCGTCGCCGACGATCCGCATGGCGAAGCCGGGGTAGGGCAGGCCGCAGCTGACGAAGGTCTCGTCGGTGTCCGGCGACTGCGCGGGCAGCACCGCGTCGGTGACCACCGAGCAGGTCTCCGACATGCCCCAGCCGGGGTGCATCACGTCCTGCGGCAGCCCGAAGGGCTCGAGGGCGTGCAGGAAGCCGCGGGCGGCGGCGGCCACGACGACCTCGCCGGCGTTCATCACCAGCCGCATCGGGGTCAGGTCCCAGTCCCGGTCCCGGAAGCGGTGGGCCTGTTCGGCGAGCAGTCCGAAGGCGAAGTTGGGTGCCCAGGTGACGGTGACCCGGTGCCGGTGGGCGAGGTCCATCCAGCGCAGCGGGTCCTGGAGGATCCAGGAGGTGGGTGCGTGGATCTGGCGGCAGCCCAGGTACACGTCGCGCAGGTGGAACATGACCACGCCGGTGACATGGTCGAGCGGGATCCAGTTCAGGGTGGCGTCCCGTTCGCCGAGTCCGTTCATGGCCTCGGTGGCGGCGGACCGGGTCAGCACGTTGCGGTGGGTCAGCCGCACGGCCTTGGGCAGACCGGTGCTGCCGGAGGTCATGAGCATGAGGATGGGGTCGTCCGGCCGAGCGGCGTACCAGTCGCGGTCCTCGGGTGCCTCCCTGAGCGCGTCGGCCGTCGTGAGCCGCAGGCCGGGCCAGTTCTGGCGGTCCGCCAGGTCGCGCAGGCCGGCTTCGAGTCCGGGCGAGCACACGACCCAGGGCCGGCCGAGCATCCGCCAGATGCCCTCCAGCTTGGTCAGCGCCGCCGAGGACGTGCCGTAGGAGGCGGGCACGGTCAGCGGGACGGCGACGAATCCGCCGAGGACGCAGCCCCACAGCACGGCCAGGAAGTCCTCACTGGCGTCGCACTGGAGGATCACCTGGTCGCCGGGGCGCAGCCCGGCCCGCCTGAGCCCGCCCAGGACCCGGGAGGCCTCGGGGATGAGGGACGCGTAGGTGCGCCGGGTCTCGTTGCCGTCGGGGTGGACGTGCACGATGTCGCCCTGGGCGCGTTCGGCGGCGCGTACCAGGGCCTGCGCCCAGCCGGACACGGACGGTTCGGTCAGTTCCGGGCCCTCGCTCAGGGCCGGTTTCGTGCCTGCCGCCCTGCGGGGGTTCGTGCCGGGCGCGGGCTCGGTGGTGCGGCGCGGGGGCCCGGCGAGCCGGCGACCCAGCTCCTGCGGGGCGTTCTCGACGACGACCTCCGCCGCGGCCACGCCGGGGATGCGGGTCAGGTGCCGGCGCCAGGTCTCCGCGGCGGCCCGGTCGACCGGGGGCAGGGCGTCGAGGGCGGCCGTGTCGAGCGCGCCGTCGGTGGTGCGGGGCAGCGTGCCGACCGCGGTGACGCGGACGGTGCCGGCGCCGGTGCGGTCCAGGAGCCGTTCGACGCCCTCGGTGGCGTCCGCGCGGCCCGGCACCACGAACAGCCGGGGCGGGCCGCCGTCGGCTGCGGGCAGGGCGACGGCGTCGCGGATGCCGGGCACGGACAGTGCGGTGTCCGCCGGCCCGGCGGCGTCGGGCCCGCCCGCCTCGGCCGGAGTGCGGGGGTCCGGCGCCGGAAGCTCGGCGAGCCGCACGTCCGGGTCGGCGCACACGGTGTGCAGCAGGCGGCCGAGGGCGCGGGCGAACTCCTGTGCCGTGGCGGCGGCGTACAGATCGGTGGCGTACTCGATGTGCAGGTCGAGGCCGTCCGGGGTGCCGTCCGGGGTGTGCCGTTCGAGGACGTCGACGAAGAGGTCGAACTTGGCGGTGCCGGTGGCGGTGGGCCGCAGCGGCGCCTGCCGTCCTTCGAGGCGGAGCACGGCGGGCTCGTTGTTCTGCAGGGCCAGCATGACCTGGAAGAGCGGGTGGCGGCCGGGCAGCCGGGGCGGGTTGAGTTCCTCCACCAGCCGGTCGAAGGGCAGCTCCTGGTGGTCCAGGGCGGCCAGATCGCTCAGGCGCACCCGGGCCAGCAGGTCCCGGAAGGACGGATCGCCGGAGGTGTCGGCGCGCAGCACCAGGGTGTTGGTGACCAGGCCGATCAGGTCGTCCAGGCCGGGTTCCGAACGGCCGGCGACGGGGGTGCCGAGGACGATGTCCTCGCCGGCGCCGCAGCGGGTGAGCAGGGCGCTGACGGCGGCGTGCAGCACCATGAAGACGCTGGCGCCCTCGCGCTCGGCGAGGCCGGCGAGGCCCTGGTGGAGGGCCGCGTCCACGTGCCGCGTGACGTGCGCGCCACCGCGCGGTGTGGTGGGCCGCGGCCGGTCGCCGGGCAGGGTGCACTCCTCGGGCAGACCGGCGAGTGCCTCGCGCCAGTGTGCCGTGAGCCGCTCGGCGAGCCCCGTGCCGTCCGGTGCGGGGGCGAGCAGGGCACGCTGCCAGAGCGCGTAGTCGGCGTACTGCGCCGGCAGGGCGTGCCATGCCGGGGCGGTGCCCGCGCGGCGCGCCGCGTAGGCCGTGCTCAGGTCGTCGGCGAGAGGACGCAGCGACCAGCCGTCGGCCGCGCTGTGGTGCAGCACGAGCAGCAGCGTCCGGTCTTCGCCGGTCCCGAACAGCCAGGCCCGCAGGGGGCTTTCGGCGGTCAGGTCGAAGCGGTGCCGGCCCGCGGCGGCGACGTGCGCGTCGATCTCGTCGGGCGGGCAGTCGACCCAGCGCAGCCCGGGGCGCAGCTCGCCGGGCGGCAGGATGCGCTGGTACGGCACGCCGTCGTGCTCGGCGAACACCGTGCGCAGGCTCTCGTGCCGGTCGGCGAGGTCGCCGAGCGCGGCGCGCAGCGCTTCGGTGTCCGCGGCCGGACCGAGCGGCACGCGCAGCGGGATGTTGTACGTGGCCGCGGAGTCGTCGAGCCGGTTCAGGAACCACATGCGTTCCTGGGCGTACGACAGCGGAACGCGCTCCGGGCGGCCGGCCGCGCCGAGGACGGGGCGCCCGGGGCCGGTGCCGGGCCGGTCGTCGAGCAGCTGGGCGAGGGCGGCGGGTGTGGGTCCCTCGAACAGGGCGGTGATGGGCACCTCGGCGCCGGTCTCCTGCCGCAGGCGGGCGAGCAGCCGGGTGGCGAGGAGCGAGTCGCCGCCCAGGTCGAAGAAGTTGGCGTCCACGCCGACCGTGTCCCGGGGCAGCTTCAGCACGTCCTCGACCAGGCCGCACACCAGCGTCTGCCCGGCGCTGACGGGACGTGCGCCCGCCGCGGCCCCGGTGAAGTCCGGCGCGGGCAGGGCGTCGGTGTCGAGCTTGCCGTTGGCGGTCAGCGGAAGCGCGTCGACGGGCACACAGGCCGCCGGGACCATGTGCTCGGGCAGGTGGGCGGCGGCGTGGGCGCGCAGCTCGGCGGGGCCCGGGGCCCGGTCGCCGGCGGCCACGGTGTAGGCGACGAGCTGCTGGGCGCCGTTGCCGGCGCGGCGTACCACGACGACGGCCCGGGAGATCCCCGGGTGCCGGGCGAGGACGGCCTCGATCTCACCGGGTTCGACCCGGAAACCGCGCAGCTGCACCTGCTGGTCGGCCCGGCCGAGGTATTCGAGGCCGCCGTCGGCGCGGCGCCGGGCCCGGTCACCTGAGCGGTACATGCGGCTACCCGGTGGGCCGAAGGGGTCGTCGAGGAACCGCTCGGCGGTCAGCTCGGGGCGGTGCAGATAGCCGGCGGCCACACCCGCGCCGGCGACGTACATCTCGCCGACGGCGCCCGGCGGAACGGGCCGGGCGGCACCGTCCAGCAGGTACACCCTGAGGTCGGCCAGGGGGGTGCCGATGACGCTGCCGCGGCGCGGGTCCTCCAGGTCGGCGCGGGTGAGGCGGTGGTGGGTGACGTGGACGGTGGTCTCGGTGATGCCGTACATGTTCACCAGGGCCGGGCGGTCGAGGCCGTGCCGGGCCGCCCACGGGCGCAGCCGCTCCGGGCGCAGTTCCTCCCCGCCGAAGACCACGTAGCGCAGCGCGCCCGCCGAGGAGCCGGTGGGCTCCGCCTCGTCGGCGTCCATCAGCTGCTCGAAGGCGGACGGCGTCTGGTTGAGGACGGTCACGCCGTCGTCGTGCAGGAGCCGCAGGAAGTCCCGGGGGGTGCGGCTGACGGCGTACGGTACGACGACGAGCCGGCCACCGTGCAGGAGGGCGCCCCAGATCTCCCACACGGAGAAGTCGAAGGCGTAGGAGTGGAACAGCGTCCAGACGTCGTCGTCGCCGAAGTCGAAGTGCTCGGCGGCGGCGGTGAAGAGCCGGACGACGTTCGCGTGCGGGACGGGCACGCCCTTGGGCCGGCCGGTGGAGCCGGACGTGTGGATGATGTAGGCGATGTCCGCGGGACTCGTCGGGCCCGTGCGGTCGGCGTCGGTCAGAGCGCCGGCCGGCCGTGCGGCGAGGTCGGCCGCGACGGCGGGGTCGTCGAGGAAGACGGCGGGGACATCGTCGCGGAGGTGCTCGCCGGCGCCGGTCTCGGTGACGAGGAGGACGGGGGCCGCGTCGGCCATGACCAGGCGCAGGCGCTCGGTGGGGTGGCCGGGATCCAGGGGCAGGTAGGCGGCGCCGGTCTTGAGGACCGCCAGCAGCGCGGGTACCAGCCGCAGTCCCCGGTGCAGCGCCAGTGCCACCACCCGGCCCGGTCCCGCGCCGCGCTCGGCCAGCAGCCGGGCCAGCCGGTTGGCCTCGGCGTCGAGTTCGCCGTAGGTGAGCCGTTCACCCGCGTAGGTGACCGCGACCCGGTCGGGTTGGATGTGCGCCTGGCGCTCGAACAGCTCGGTGAGCGTGGCGGTGACGGGGAATGTGCGCCCCTGCAGGTCCCGCGGGTGCTCGCCGGGGAGCAGCAGGTCCAGCTCACCGAGCGGGGTGGTGGGCGCGGTCCGTGCGAGGTGCCGCAGCAGGGTCAGGAACCGGTCGCGGTGGAGGGCGAGTTCGTCCTCGTCGTACAGGGCCGGGTTGGCGTCGAAGGCCAGCCAGAGTCCGCCGGGCCGGGTGCCGGGGCGCACGCTGATCTGCAGGTCGTCGACGGCGCCACCGGACAGGTGGTGCCAGGTGGCCGCGGAGCCGGCGAAGTCGAGGTCCTCGGTGAACGGCACGATGTTCAGCACCGGCCCGTGCAACCGACGACCGGTACCCAGCAGTCCCAGGTCGCGGCGGATGAACTCGCCGCGGTACTGCTGGTGGCGGCGCAGCGCGGCGAGTTCCGCGGCCACCGTGCGCGCGAAGTCGGCGACGGGGGTGGCGGGATCGGCGGCCACGCGCAACGGCAGGACGTCGGAGGTGGTGCCCGGGGTGCGCAGGGCGGCGCTGCCGAGCCGGCTCATCGTGGCCATGCCCAGGACGAGGTCGTCGGCGCCGGTCATCCGGTGCAGGTAGGCGGCGACCGCGGCGGTGAGCAGGTCGGTGCGCGTGACGTCGAGGCGCTTGGCCGCGGCGGACAGGGCCTCCGCGCCGGGGGCGTCCAGCTCGGCGGTGCGGCGCAGGAACGGGGCGTGCGGCGGGGCCGTACGGCCGGTGAGCCGGGCCGGCTCCGGCAGCGCGGCCAGCCGGTCCGTCCAGTGCTCGCGGTCGCGGGCGCAGCGTTCGGAGGCGAGGTAGGCCGCCTCCTCGGCCTGGAGCCGGCTCACGGGTGCGAAGCCGGAGGGGCCGGGCTCGCGGCCCTCGGCCAGCGCGTTGTAGGTGTCGGCGAGGCGGCGGCCGAGGAGCTTGTAGCTGTAGCCGTCGAGCAGGATGTGATGGGCCCTCAGCAGCCAGATGTGCCGGTCGGCGGCGAGGGTGAGGAGGGTGTGCGCGAACAGCGGGCCCTTGTCGGTGTCCACGGGGGTCGCGAGGTCGGCGTGGATCCACTCCCAGGCCGCGTCCTCCGGGTCGGCGGCGTCGCTGACGTCCACCCGGTGCAGCGGCCAGTCGTCCGCGTCCGCGGCCGGATGGCAGCGGGGGCCGTCGTCCGTGTCGAGGAAGCGCAGCGCGAAGGTGCCGGCCTCACCGACGGTGCGGCGCAGCGCGGTCTCGAACAGGCCCACGTCGACGGGGCCGTGGATCTCCACCGCCTCCGCGGTGTTGTACGCGGCACTGTCGGGTGCCAGCCGCTGCGCGTACCACAGGCCCTCCTGGGCTCCGGACAGCGGTCGACGTTCGTCCTCGGGGAGTGACTCCTCGTGGAGTGACATAGCACAACCCTCACGTGGCAAGCCGTAATTGTCCCGGCCGGGACAGAGCCCGACCGGTCGGACAGGGGTGCGACCTGGGCCCACGGGGCGGGAACGGTCGCTGCCGAGGGCGCGGCCCATCGCGGCGCGCCGCCGGTTCACGAGGCCCTCACGGTGGGTCAGTGACGGACGGGCGGTCAAGCCCGGCCCGGCCCTCGGAGAGGAATTCAGGTGTTTCCCTGAAGAACGAGGGCGCCGGGATAGCGGCGGGAGCGACAAGCTTTAGGGAAATTACGCGAGTTTCCCCACGGGCTTCCCGTCGAGTGGATTCGCACCGGCCCGGCAATGCAATGTCGAGGGGACGTCGAGCAGATCCCCGCGGTGTTGACGACGGGTCAGTGAACGCGGGTCGAGGAATGGGCGGACGGAATGAGGGCCGAGGTCATGCACCGTGCGTTGTGTCCGGTGGAGACGCTGTACGTCGGGCAGCGGAGCAGAGCGGTGCTCTCCAGCAGCTTGCGGGGCCGTGTCGACGTCGGGGCGCTGTCGGCGGCGTTCGACTCGGTCACCCGGGCACACCCGTCACTGCGGTCCCGGATCGTGCCGGACGGGGAAGGCTTCGCGCTGCGTCTGCTGGCGGAGGCCGAGCGGCCGCGGCTGACCACGCGGACCGGTACGGAGGACGAGGCCTACCCGGCCGAACTGAACGCTCCGCTGCCGGTCGGCGGTCCGCTGAGCCGGGCGGTCCTGGTCAGCACGCCGGACGGCGACCGTCACCTGTTCGTTCTCTCGGTGGACCACACCATCACGGACGGGCACAGCAGCATCGCGCTGCACAACGACCTCTGGGACCGCTACCGGACCCTGGTCGAGGGCGGGGCGGAGCCAGGCGACGCGGCCGGGAGCCGGACGCCCGACTGGGCCGAGCCCGTCAGCCGGCTGCTGCCGGCCGCCGACCCGGCGGAGGCCGCCGGGTACCGGGAGCAGCGCATCGAGGAGGTGCGACGGCACCCGGTGGAGCTGGTTCCCTACGACGTACCGGATCCAGCCGCCGTGGCGGGCCGGATCGAGGTGCCCCGGCTGACGCTCGACCAGGACCGCACCGCCCGGCTGCGCAGCGCCGCGCGTCGGGCGGGCGTGTCGGTCCACGCGCTGGTCAGTGCGGCACTCCTGTCGACGGCACGCCGGCGCCTCCCCGGCGACGAGCCCCGCATCCTTGGCTGCCTCTCCCCCGTCGACCTGCGGTCCCGGCTGTCACCGCCGCTGCCCGCGCTCGTCATGGTGCCCGCCGTCACCACGCATCTGCAGACGCTGGACGTCGCCCCGGAGACGGACGACGTCGCGCTGGCCCGGACGGTGCACGCCCGGCTGAGCGGCTTCGTCTCCGGAGCGGGCCCGTTGCACGAGCTGCGGATGACCCCCGAATTCCCACGCGATCCGGCTTTGCAGCTGGCGACGGTGATCGCCACGAACATGGGCGTCGTGCCCGGCCCGCGGTTGCCGCAGGGGCTGACGGCCACCGATGTGCGGCTGGTGCCGGCCCGTGAGCAGTACTTCCCGCAAGCGGGCCGCAGTCCCGTGATGGCCTGCGTCGTCTCGTTCGAGGGGCGGCTCGCCATCGAGTTCCCGCACTTCACGGCCTGCTTCAGCCCGGCCTTCGTACGCGCCTTCCGCGACGAGGTCCACGAGGCGCTCGGCGCCCTCGCCGACACCGCCGAACCCGCCCCCGCGCAGGCGCGCTGAGCCCGGACCGCCCGGCTCACCGCACGCTATCGGCCACCGTAAGGAGGCTCCGCCACATGAGGACCGTGAGTGACATCCCCACTCCCCTGGCGCTGCTGCCCCGAGCACAGGCGGGTGACGAGCAGGCCATGAACCAGCTGCTGACCGGGATCACCCCCTACGTCGCCCGGCTCTGCCGGTCCATCACGTACGACGACGCCGCCGATGCCACTCAGGAGGCCCTTCTCGCCGTCTACCGCGGACTGCGCACCCTGCGCGAACCGAGCGCGTTCTACGGCTGGGTCCGGTCGGTGACGGTCCGCGAGGCCGTGCGGACCGCGAGGCGCACCGGTGAGGAGGGCACCTATCTGCGGGTCGAGTCCGGACAGGAGGCGAACCCCCTGGATGCCGTGCACATCTCCGACGTGCTGGACCGGCTCTCCACGTCCCACCGGCAGGTCCTCACCCTGCGCGCCTACGGACTCAACGAGGAGGAGATGGCCCAGGTACTCTCACTGCCGCTGGGAACGGTCCGGTCCCGGCTGCACCGCGCCCGCCTGCGGTTCCGTGAGGCCTGGCAGCCCTCGGCCGCCTAGCCGTGCCGTCCGCGACACCGGGAGGGCACCCACCATCCCGTTCCGGGACGCGCGGCAGCTCCCGGCCGGCTGGTGGTGCCGTCCAGGCACCGGGAAGACACCCGACTCCGGTCCCGGCAGGCGCGGCAGCTGGTGCCGTCCGCGACACCGGGAAGGCACCCACCATCCCGTTCCGGGGGGCCTGGGGACCACGGCCGCCTGGTCGTGCCGTCCACGGCGCCGGGAAGGGCGCCGACCGCGATGGCCGCCGGCGGACAGCTGGAACCGGCGGCCATCGCGGCGAGAGGGCCCTACTCGATGAAGTCCGGCAGCACCCGCGGGGGCCACTGCCCCGGCGCGAACAGGCCCATGGCATGGGCGCGCGCCACGAGGGCGGGACGGTTGGGCGCCTCGAACCGGCGCAGCAGGAGGCTCACCCGGTATTCGACCCCCTGACGACTCAAGTAGACGCGGCCGGCCAGCTGTACGGTCGACGCGCCCCCGGCCACACCTTCGAGGACGCGTGCGTCGAGTTCACTGAGGACCGGTTCGCCAGGACCTGGCGCATCCACCTCGCCGAGGGGGTGGAGCAGGATGACCAGTCCGGCCGGCCCGGCCGGGCCGGTGACCGCTGTGGCCGTCAGGACCGCGCAGAAGGCGCGGCCGGTCTCGTGCCGGCCGGTCACCCGCTCCGTGAACCAGCTCGCGCGGCCTTCGGAGAGGCCGGCGAACCGGTGCCGCAGGCGTGCGGACGAGCCCGCCTGGAGGAGATCGCACAGGTTCCGGCCGCATATCTCGCCGGGGCTCGAACCGAACTGCCCGGCGAATTCCGCTTCGGCGGCCGTGATGGACACGTCGGGGGACGCGTGGGCCGTGTAGATGCGGCGGCGCCTGCCGTCGGCGCCCGTGCGTCCGGCCCGGGAAACCGGACCGGCGTCTGACGTCGCGGCGGCGGTGGATGAGGCGGTAATGCAGGTGGTCAACACGGACATACCGTCTTTCCCTTTGCACATGGGGGGTGGTAACGCACCGCTCCGCTCGCGGCTGTCGGCGCGGGAAAGTGGAGCGGGCGCCTGGTCATACCGGATCGGCGGTCGGCCACGGCCGTCTGCTGTCGGGCAGAACAACGTTGTCAGCCCCTCCCCGCTGCCGCGGCCTCCGCCGGATGCCTCAGCCACCGGCTCCGTACGCACGACCGGCGAACTCCGAAGCGGGCCTTGAGGGACACGAGGAGCACGCGAGCCTCCGACGGACGAGGGGTGGATGCGCATCAGGTCGGCACCTTGGAGGCTAAGGCCGGACACGGGGGCTGGCAAGTGTTTGCCTGCCCGGGCAAGCCAATTGCCAACGCTTTTGGCCGAGAACATTTTCAGCCATCCGCGTTCGGCCGACCGGCGCAGCCGAAGGACAACGCACAGCTATAGCAGGGCAAATGACAGGGGAAATGTCTTCCACGTAACTGTGTTGCCCACCTTGCCAAGGCTCCCTAAAGTATGGGCAACTTCCGGACGCCGTCCCGGGAACACGGGACACGCAGGAGACTAAAAAGACCTCAGGGGATCAGAGGGCAAAATGCTTGAGCAGCCGTACTTCGGCCGACAGCTGAGGAAGCTCAGGCTGGAGCGGGGCCTGAGCCAGGCGGCGGTCGTCGGCGAAGGGATGTCCACGGGATACCTTTCACGCCTGGAGTCGGGCGAGCGTCGGCCCACCGAGCGCGCCATCAGCTATCTCGCCCAGCAACTCGGCGTCGATGTCAACGCGTTGACCGAGCCGCGCTCGAGCGGCTGTCTGAGCGAGGTACTCGCCGCCGTGACGTCGGCACCGCCCGGCACCGACAGCACCGAAGCCCTCCTCCAGGCGGTGGGAAACGATGAGCACGAGGACCCCGCCGGCCGCTGGCAGGCCCGGTGGCTGCTCGCCCTCATCAGCAACGGCGACGGAGACCACGAGCAGGAGCGCGGCCACCTTCTCGAACTGATCCGGCTGAGCGACCTGCTCGCGGCACCGGAACTCCGGGCGCGGTCACATGTCCAGTACGCGCGCTGCCTGTTCGCCCTGGGTGACACCCGGGCGGCGGAGCGTGCCGCCGTCACCGCGCTCGCCATCACACGCGCTGAGCATCTGCCCGTGGCGGACACCGTCGCCGCGCTGACGGTGCTGATCCGTGTCGAGACCGAGCTGGGCCGCCTCGACACGGCCGACCGTCATGTCAGGGAGCTGGAACGCGACTTGTTACCCGCCGCCGCTCCCCCGCAGGCGGCCGAGGCGCTGTGGACCGCGTCCGTGGTCAGCGACCGCCAGGGAGACCACGCCGCCGCCCGGTCCCGGCTCGAAGCCGCTCTCACCCTGCTGCGGGGCAGCGACGGCCTCACCCTGTGGACCCGGCTGCGTACGGCCGCGACGGCCGCCGCGCTCCAGATGTCACCTCCGCGCGTCGAAGCGGCCGAGCGGTGGCTGGGCGAGGCCGACATCGTCCTGCGACTGATCGGGACACCGCTCCAGTTGCAGGAACTGCACGCCTTGCGGGCCCATCTCGCCTTTCTCAAGGGAAGGTTGGACGACGCCCGGCATCTGTGCCACGCCCTGCTGTCCGGCCCGGAGCTCCGGCTGCCCTACGGGGACCGGGTCCGCCTGACCGTGCTCGCGGGTCGGCTGATGATCCTCGAAGGCCGGACCGACCAGGGAATCGCGGCCCTGCGCCGCCTGGGCCAGGAGGCGACGGACGCCGGCAACCTCGATCTGGCCACACACGTCTGGCAGTCCCTGGCCACGACACTGGCCGACGTACGCACCGCGGAGGTGGGGGGCGCGGTGCGGTAGCGAACGGCGCCGCGGTCCGACGGTTGCGCGGTTCCTCGTTGGCGCGGGGCGTATGTCCGGCTCCCCGCTCAAGCCGGAGGGGCACCGATGCCCGGCCGGGCGCACACCCCCTGACCAGGAAACACGCCGGAATCGAAAGGGCACGCATCGGTCGCCGCCCACGACCGGGCGTCACCCGAATGGCCCGCGCCGGACGGTGTGCGCCGCCCAGCTGGGATTCCCTGGTACGTGATACGGCATTCCTGCAAGGAGGCCCGTCATGTACGAGATGCGCCCCGGGCCCGACAAGCTCGGCACCACCGTGGTCTGGCACGTCACCTCCAAGAACGCACCCACCGCCCTGTGCGGCCAACCGCTCCTCGACGACACGGAAACCGGCCGACCGGAAAACGCACACCATTGCGCATCATGCATGGCCTCCTTCGCCCAGCACATGGGCGACCGCTCGAACCCAGCGACCGTCCAGGAAGAGGTCGCGACCTGACCTGCTCCAACGAGAGGCCCTACGAGCACCACGAGGGCTAGTGCCGCGGCAGGCACTAGATGATCGGGAAGGCTGATTCGGCCGCCGGACAGTCGAGTGTGCAGACCCAGAGCCGGAAGGGCAGTCCCCGGTGCCGCACCTCAGCCAGCACCCGCCCGCTCGCTCCCAGCGGGCGGGCACAGACGGCACAGTCCATGGCCATCTGCTGGCGTGGCCGGAGTCGGGCGAGGTCGGGGTGGGGCGGGAGCGCCGTGACAGAGCTGTTCACTCGGCCTTCCTGACAGGGAGTTCGGCCCAGACCTCTTTGTCGTGTGGTTGCCTGTCCGGGCCGCTGTCGAGGTGCCCTGTGCCGGGGACGTGGCGGATGAGCCTGCGAAAACAAGTCATTGATGTGGAGTCCTCAGCTGTTCTCCGGCCGTGGTCGGCTTCGCGGCCGACGCCTCGGTGTGCCGGCGCAGGGTTCACCGGGTGCGGGGAGCCGCCCCGGTCTGGCTGGTGCCGCCCGGGGACCGTCACGGAATGTCACCGGTCCGCCCGAAACGGCGCGGGTCGCCGGGGCGCTGGTCGTAGATCGCTTGGCCGCCCCCGAACTGCCCCCGCTCCGTATGGAGGGTGCGGCCGGTCATGGCCACGTCCTGGTGCGTCACCGGCGCGCACCTTGCGGAGCGAGCATTCAGTTGCCCGTGCTCTTTCATGTGGAGATCGCCATGTGTCGACGGCGTACCGCCCTGTGGCAGTCGCCCGTCCGACACTTCCTCGGCCGGCGCCCCGGGAAGCCGCAACCGGTGCCGGGGCAGCGTGCGACGGGGCGGCCTGGTGAGGGTGATCTGACGCACCACCTGCTGGAAGCAGGCCAGGGAGGCGAAACTCGGCAGGGCGGCAGCCGCGATGCCGACGACGTTTCTCGGAGCTTGCGCGATACACAGCGCCGTCGCGATGGCGGAAAAGGTCAGGAGCACGGACCAGGAATGCACGGCCCGACGCTGATGCAGCGCAGCGCGGAGAATGGACAGCGAGGCCACCAGCCAGGGGCCGAACACCAGAAGAGGCCACCAGGAGACCACGCTGCTCTGCATCCTCGTCACTGCCACCAACCGCAGCGGATCGTAGGCGATCAGGCCGCCGAAGATGCTCACAGCAGATGCGACGGCGGTCACCAGCGCAGCGATGAAGCGGCTGGCGATCCGGATTTTGCTCGGCCTCTGCCGTGCTCGAACCTTGCGATGGCCCCGAGGAGGAGCCTTCACCGGCGGCGTTTCCGCTGTGGTTTCCACCAGGGTTTCGCGAGGGGCCGACTCGACCGTACTGACGAGATAATCCTCATGAGGTGCCGCCGGGATGTGCGGCTGCTGCTCGATGGCGTCCCGCAGCATGAAGGCCAACTCTTCTGCGGGGTCCCAGTTCGAGTCAGGAGGAATCAGGGTCGAGTGGAAATCTTCCGCGGACGCCCGGTGCCGTCCCCGGCTGCTCTGATAACCGTCTGAATGCTCGACGGGGGGCTCTGAATAGTGCCCCATGCGCTCACCATGCATGACGCGATCTGGTCATTCCGCCGGTGATGCGCACAACCAGGTTTCCGGGCTCGGCCAACGTCTCGAAATGTCCGTTTCCAGGGTGTTCATGGTGTCCATGAATTCCTGGAGAGTCTCCTCGGTCACCTCGAGGGTGACAGGGAGGCCCCCCTTCATCAGAACCCCCTTGGCGGACCCGGTCGTGTTCGGCGCCGGCAGATACGTGTAGGAGCCCAGCCGCGCGGGTCGCCTTACCGTGGAGTACGACCACCCTGCGGCGGATTCGAGTACCCGCCCCCTCATTGCCTTCGTCATATTGCAGATAACGCCGCCATTCGATGATGGATGCGGGGCGAACGGGTGACGGATTAGCCGGACAAGCACCTAGATCAGGTATCGTTTGGGCCTATATGCAGCTGTATTAATAACGACAAGCGGGTGTTGCTCACGCCGGAGAAGAAATGTTTTTTCCACGACCGGACTCAGCCGACGGGGTGCCGTCCCTTGGCGGTCGATGCCGTGGAGCCGCGTACCACCAGTTCCGGCATGAACACGAACTCGCTGTGCGGCGCGGGCGTCCCGCAAGACTCTTGCTGAGGTCGGGCATTGCCCGTCGGCGGGTGCCCCTCGCAGGGCAAGGGGCACCCGCCGGTCGTGTCGTGCCCGTCAGGGAAGGCGGACTCCGGTGGCCGCGAGCAGCGCGCCGTTGGCAGCCCGTTGCGTCGCGACGAGCTGTGCGCGCAGTGCGGCCGGGACACGGTCGCGGTCACGGGGGTCGACCGTGAACGCCGGGTCGGCCGCCAGCTCCGGGTGCGCCGACTTCTGCGCGTCCGTCAGCTTCGACGGGATCAGCCGGAGCCAGTAGCCCTCGTCGGACAGCGCGCCGTCCTTGACGGTCATGCCTCCGTGCGGGGCGTAGACGAGTTGCTGGCTGGTGGAGTCCGTGGTCTTCACCTTCCACACGACCGTGTCCGTGTCGATCCACCGCGCCTTCGCCGTGTCGAGGTCCAGGTCGGGTGCGCTGCCCACCGTCGGTAGCAGGTAGTCGCTGTCACCGCTGACCAGCCAGGCCTCCTTGCCGTAGGGGGCGAAGTCCAGCGACCGGTCGGCAGCGATGTCCTTCTCGTCGCCCTTGTGGATGATGTAGCTGAGTGAGGTCGCACCGTCGGCGAGCGGCACCTCGAAGGTCACGCCGAAGGCGTCTTTCCTGACCGGCGCGAGCGGGACCGCCCAGTCGGTGGGGTTCTCGGCGCCGGTCCAGGTGTGCAGACCCCAGCCCTCGTAGTCGCCGTCCGCGCGGTGGTAGTGGAGCACGACCTTGGCCGGGTCGGAGGGCGGATGTGTGCCTTCCGGCGCCGTGTCCGACTCGCCGTCGTCGCCCTGCCGGATCCAGACCTCGCCCGTCTCCTCCAGGTCGATGCTGCGCCGCGGGCCGTCCGTGGTGCCGTTCCGGGCGACCGTGTACGTCAGGCTCTTCGCGCCGTCCTCCGGCTTGACCCAGGCGAATGCGCCGTAGGCGTCGCGTCCGGTGAACTCGGCCGACCGACCCGCGGATTCGAGCTTCCAGCCGGTGTAGTCACCGTCCGTGCGCAGGTAGTGCACCACGGCGTAGTCGCGGTGCACGGCGCTCGGCGGCTGCGGCACCGCTGCCCGACCCGCCGTGGTCGTGGCGCGGTCACTCGTGGTGCGGCCTGCCAGGTCGACGGCCACGGCCTTGTAGCGAAGTGCGGTGCCCTCCTTCACCGTGTCGGGCAGGTGCTGTGTGACCTTGTAGGGGGCGTGGTCAGCGGTGCCGAGCGTGTGCCACGGGCCGTCGCCGGCCTGGGCGGCGAACACGACTCGGTTCCGGCCGCCGCCGCTCACCTGCGCGGAGATGTCGACGTCCCCGGTGGCGCCCGGCGCCGGGGCCTGGAGCTGGAGGGACGGCCGGGTGGCCGGGGTACCGAGCCGCTTCGCCGCCTTCAGCACCACGGACGACAGCGCCGGGACGGTGACGGTCACCCGGGTGTCGGTGCCACTGGTCACGGTGCCGGTGGTGCCGTACAGGCCCCGGTAGGCCAGCCCGGCGGAACCCGTGGGGATCCGCACGGTCCTCGCCTGGGAGGCGTTGTTGCACGCGACCAGGTAGTCGTTGCCCCGGCGGGTGTCCGTCCGGGTGAACGCGTACACGGAGCCCTGTGCGTAGCGCTCGGTCTGGACGCCGTCGCGCAGCGCCGGGTTCCGCTGGGTGAGGCGGGAGAGCGCCGATATCGCGCGGTACAGGGGGTGGGAGGTGTCGTACGCGTCCGAGGCGGCCGTGCGGTCGGTGCCGATCTCGTCGTCGTCCAGGTAGTCCGGCACCTTCGAGGCGAACATCGTCTGACGGGCGTCCTTGTCGCCGCCCGAGCCCGTGAAGCCTTGTTCGTCACCGGAGTAGACGACCGGGTTGCCCCGGGAGAGGAACATCAGCTCGTGGGCGAAGCGGTCCCGGCGGAGGAGTTCGGCGTCGTCGGCCTTCGGGTTGTCCTTGAGCAGGAAGCCGCCGATGCGGCCCATGTCGTGGTTGCCGAGGAAGGTCACCTGCTCGTAGGCGTTCGCCTTGTCGGTGGTGTAGCGGTAGTCCTGCGCGAAGACGTCGGCGAGCCGGTCGGCCGCCCGGCCCTGGGAGGCGTACTGGCGGATCGCGTCCTGCAGCGGAAAGTCGAGCGTCGCGTCGAGGCGGCCCTGCCGTACGTACGGCGAGGTGACGGACGGGTCGGAGGACAGTGTCTCGCCGAAGACGAAGAAGTTCTTCCGGCCCTTCTTCGCGGCGTAGGCGTCGAGTGCCGTCGCCCACTGCGTCCAGAAGGCCATGTCGACGTTGCGGACGGTGTCGACGCGGAAGCCGTCGACACGGAAGTCCCTGACCCACTTCTCGTAGATCTCCTCCATGCCGTGCACGACTTCGGGGCGTTCGGTCCACAGGTCGTCCAGACCGGTGTGGTCGCCGTAGAGGGTGCTCTCGCCGACGAAGGTGGAGTCACCGCGGTTGTGGTACATGGTCGGGTCGTTCAGCCACGCCGGGACTTTGACGTCCCGATCGGCCGGGTCGATCTGCGGCGTGTAGGGGAAGCCACGGGCGTCGACCTTCCGCATGCCCTTGCTGTCGTCGAAGGGGCGGCCCGCGGTGTCCAGGTAGGGGTAAGCGCCCTTGCCGCGGTACTGGAACGTCTTCTCGGCGTTGGTGACGGTGTCGGCCGTGTGGTTGGTGATGACGTCGAAGAAGACCTTCATCCCCTTGGCGTGGGCCAGGCGGATGAGTTCCGCGAGGTCCGCGTTGGTGCCGAAGTGCGGGTCGACCCGGGTGAAGTCGGTGATCCAGTAGCCGTGGTAGCCGGCGCTCTCGCCGTTGCCCTGCACCGGTTTGTTCTTGAAGATCGGGGCCAGCCAGATCGCGGTGGTGCCGAGCCCCTTGACGTAGTCGAGTTTGCTGATCAGCCCCTTCAGGTCCCCGCCCTGGTAGAAGCCCTTGTCCGTGGGGTCGTAACCGGTGGCGGTGCGGTCGCCGGTCAGCCCTCCCCGGTCGTTGGCGGTGGAGCCGTTGGCGAACCGGTCGGGCAGCAGGAAGTAGAACTGCTCGCGGGTCATGTCGTGCCGGGCCGCCACTGCGGCCAGTCGGGCGTTGGAGGGCGGGGCGGGCGGGCGCTCGGTGGCGCTCGCCGGCTGGGCGGAGTGCAGGGCCGTGGCGAGCAGTGCGGCGGTGACGGCCACGGCGGCGGATCGGGTGACGGTGCCCGGGAGGCTCCGGCGACGGAGCCTTGCCGGTCGCCCGCCGGGGTTGCCGCGGGCGGTGGGTGATGCGGTCACGATGCGGCTCTTTCCTTTCGTTCGGTGCGCTTCGGGGGTCAGCCGGGAGGCAGGTGCACGGTCGTCGCGCCCAGCAAGGCCCCGTCCTCTCCTCGTTGTGTGGCGATCACCTGGCGGCTCGCTCGCGCCTCGGCGATCCGGTCGCGATCCCGTGGGTCGACGGTGAAGGCCTGGTAGTCCGAGAACCGTGGATCGGCGGCCCGTTGCGCGTCGGTCAAGTGCGCGGAGACCAGGCGCAGCCAGTGCCCCTCGTCCGACAGCGCGCCGTCCTTGATGCCGATGCCGCCGCCCGGCGCGTACACGAGCTGCTGGCTGGCGACGCCGGCACCGGTTCCCCGCCATACGACGGTGGTGTCGTCCAGCCAGGTCGCGGCCGACGTGCCGAGGTCCAGACCGAAGGCGCCGCCGAGCGTGGGGGTGAGGTAGGCGGAGTCCCCGGCGACGCGCCACACTTCGTGTCCGTAGAGGGAGAAGTCGAGGGCCTCGTCGACGGGGACGTCCTTCTCCTCCTTCTTGTGCAGGATGTAGCTGAGCGAGTCCGCGTGACCGGTCAGCGGGACTTCGAAGACCAGTCCGAAGGAGTCCCGGCCCACCGGGCGGATCGGGTCGTTCCACTCCGGCGGGTTCGCCGCTCCCGTCCAGGCGTGCAGGCCCCAGCCGTCGTAGGCGCCGTCCGGGCGGTGGTAGTGGATGATCGCCTTCGTCGGGTCCTGCGCCGGGTACGCGTCGGCGGGCCTGGTTCCCGTCACCGCGTCACTGCCCTGGCCGGTCCACACCTCCGGCGCCGCGGCGAAGTCCAGCGTGCGGGCGGCGCCGTCGGGGACGCCGTCCTTCTCCACGGTGAAGGGGATCTCGGTGGCGCCCTCGGCCGGGGCGAGCCAGGCGAAGGATCCGTAGGCGTCCCGGCCCGTGAAGTCGGCGGTGCGGCCGTCGGCCGTCCGCAGCCGCAGACCCGCGTAGTCACCGTCGGGCCGCCGGTAGTGGACGACGGCCCAGTGGCGTGCCGCCGTCGGTTTCGCGGCCACCGGCGCCTGGCCGGCGGTCGTCGTGGCGAGGTCGTCCGCGGTCCGGCCGGCGCTGTCGGTGACGACCGCCTTGTACCTGAGCGGCGTTCCGGCGGAGACGTCCGGGGGGATGGTCTGGGTGACCCGGTAGGGGGCGTGGTCGGCGGTGCCGAGAGTCCACCAGGCCCCGTCGCCGACCTGGGCGGCGAAGACGACCCGGTGGTACCCGCCGCCGGTGACGTCGGCGGAGATCTCCACGGTTCCGCCGGCGCCCGCGCCTGGGGCGTCGAGCGTGAGGGAGGGCTTGGCCCTCGGCGGCTCCGGCGGCTGTGTCGCCTCGTACACGACGGACGACAGGGCCGGGACGGTCACGGTGATCCTTCCGTCGGCATCGCCGCGCACTCTGCCTGTGGCGCCGTGAAGCGCCTGGTACGGCGTGTATGCCGAACCGGTGGGCAGTGCGACGGTCTTGTCCTCGGTGGCGTCGTTGAACGCGACCAGGTAGTCGCGTCCCCGCCGGACGTCGGTGCGGGAGAAGGCGTACACGGAGCCCTGTGCGTAGCGCTCGGTCTGGACGCCGTCGCGCAGCGCCGGGTTCCGCTGGGTGAGCCGGGAGAGCGCCGATATCGCGCGGTACAGGGGGTGGGAGGTGTCGTACGCGTCCGAGGCGGCCGTGCGGTCGGTGCCGATCTCGTCGTCGTCCAGGTAGTCCGGCACCTTCGAGGCGAACATCGTCTGACGGGCGTCCACATCTCCGCCCGAGCCGGTGAAGCCCTGCTCGTCGCCGGAGTAGACGACCGGGTTGCCACGCGAGAGGAACATCAGCTCGTGGGCCAGGCGGTCGCGCCGCAGAAGCTCGGCATCGTCCGCGCCGGGGTTGTCCTGGGCGATGAAGGTGCCGATGCGCCCCATGTCGTGACTGCCGAGGAAGGTGACCTGGCTGTAGGCGTTGGTCTTGTCCGTGCTGTAACGGTAGTCCTGCGCGAGGACGTGGGCCAGGTCGTCGGCGGGCCCGCCGCGCGAGGCGAAGTTGCGGGCGGCGGCCTGGAACGGGAAGTCGAGCGTCGCGTCGAGCCGGCCCTGGGTGACATAGGGGGCGGTGATGGACGCGTCCGCCGAGAAGGCCTCGGCGAAGAGGAAGAAGTGCCGGCGTCCGTGCTGCGCCGCGCACCGGTCGAGCGCGGTGGCCCACTGGGTCCAGAAGTCCATGTCGACGTTCTTGGCCGTGTCGACCCGGAAGCCGTCCACGCCGAAGTCCTCGACCCACCTCTCGTAGATGTCCTCCATGCCCCGCACGACTTCCGGCCGTTCGGTCCACAGGTCGTCCATGCCCATGAAGTCGCCGTACAGGGCGCTCTCCCCGGCGAAGGTGGAGTTGCCGCGGTTGTGGTACATGGTCGGGTCGTTCAGCCAGTCGGGCACCTTGCGGTCCTGCGGGTCGGTGGAGACCTGCGGGGTATAGGGGGCGCCGGCCGCGTCCGTGCGGTGCGGGCCGGCGCTGTCGTCGAAGGGCCGGCCCTCGGTGTCCAGATACGGGTAGGCGCCCTTGCCGCGGTAGCCGTAGTGCTTCTCGGCGTAGTCGATGGTGTCAGCGGTGTGGTTGGTGATGACGTCGAAGAAGACCTTCATGCCCTTGGTGTGGGCCTTGTGGATCAGCTCCGACAGGTCTGTCTCGGTGCCGAAGTGCGGGTCGACCCGGGTGAAGTCGGTGATGGCGTAGCCGTGGTAGTTGGCGGTCGCCTTGCCGTCGCGGACCGTGACGGGCTTGTTCTTGAACACCGGTGCGAGCCAGATGGCAGTGGTGCCGAGGCCCTTGATGTAGTCGAGGTGGTCGATGACGCCTCTGAGGTCGCCGCCCTGGAAGAAGTCCTTGTCGGTGGGGTCGTATCCGGTGGCCGTACGGTCGCCGGTCAGGCCTCCCCGGTCGTTGGCGGTGGAGCCGTTGGCGAACCGGTCGGGCAGCAGCAGGTAGAACTGTTCCCTGCTCGCCGACGGACGGGCCGGCTGTCGCGCGAGCTGTGTGTCTGTCGGCGGTGGGGGCGGTCCGTCGGCCGCCGCCGGGGGCGCCAGCGGTGGCAGGACCGCGGTGAACAGCGCGAAGGCCAGGGCGGTTGCGTGGTGTCTGGGTCTGCCGACCACGTGACGCATCTCCTCGGGATCTCGGTTGTGGGCAAGGACGGGGCCCCGCCGTGCGGCGGGGCGCGGGACCGCCCGGCACCGGTGGAGCGGGCCGGGCGGTCCTTGTTCGGGGATCGCCGGCTGTCGTCGGCGATCCCGGTCGGTCGCGGGGAGGGGCCGCGGTCAGCTGCGCCAGGTGTCGTTCAGGGTGACCACGCCACTGGACGGGACGGTGGCCGTGCGGTTGGAACCGCTTTCCCAGGTGACGTTGCCGCCGGCGTCCTTGCGGATGTACTTGTACTCGAACGAGGTGCCCGCGGGCAGGGACAGGTCGAGCTTCCAGACGGGGTAGCTCGCCGGGTCGAGCTTGAGGGAGTTGGATGTGTTCCAGTTGCCGAGGGCGGAGTTGTTGCCGACGACGTGGATGTTCTGGCCCAGTTGCGTGGTGGCGTTGACGTTGAACGATGCTCCGGTGGCCGTGTTCCCGCCGCCGTCGCTGCCGCCGTTGGCCGAGCCGCCCCCGCAGGTCTTCGCGCCGACGTGCAGGGCGAGGGCCGTGTTGGCGCCGAGGGTGGCGGTGAACTGGCCGGAGGAGTTCACCGTGACGCCCTTGCCGCTCTGCACGTCGCAGTAGTCGCCGGCGGGCAGTGAGGTCTGGAAGGTGCGGGTCAGTGACGACCCCTCGTGGTTGATCACGACGTACGCCTTGTCACCGCGGCCGAAGGCGATCTGGTTGGTGCCGCTGTCCCACCAGTTGGTCACCGCGGTTCCGGCGGCCGTGTTGCGGAACTTGACCATGCTCGCGATCTCGCTCCAGGCGTGCTGGCACTTCCAGCCGCCGGTGTAACACGCGTTCACCCGGCCGTTGTCCGGCCCGCCGGCGTTGGTGTCACTGAACTCGTAGCCGGAGTGCACGTCGGGCGAGCCGTAGGGCCAGGCCAGCATGAAGACGTGCGCGAGGGTGTAGTTGGCGCCGTCCTTGTAGGTGAGGGTGCTGCCGCTGCGCTCGGTGTCGTGGTTGGTGACGAAGACGGAGGCCTTGCCGCTGGAGACCAGTCCCCAGCTCTCGCCGAAGTTCTTCAGTTCCGCGAGCTTCTCGTTGTTGAACACCCGCTTCAGGTCGTAGGCGTAGTTGAACTCCTGGACGTCGCCCGTGTTGTAGAACTCGGGCGGCTGGACCGCCTCACCCGCGGCCCCGATCGTTTCCTGCTTCCAGTACACGCCCGGGTTGGTGAGCCGGGACTTGATGTTGGCGAGGTCGTCCTCGGCCATGTGCTTGGCGCCGTCGATCCGGAAACCGTCGACGCCGAGGGAGAGCAGGTCGTTCATGTAGCCGGCGATGGTCTTGCGGACGTACTCCTCGCCGGTGTCGAGGTCGGGCAGCCCTCCCATCTCGCAGTGCTGGACGTTCCAGCGGTCGGCGTAGTTGCTGATGCTCGTCGTGCAGTCGTCCATGTCGGCCGGGGAGTAGGTACCCGGGTAGTCGTACTTGCTGAACGACGACCCGGCGGTGCCCGTGCCGGAGGCGTTCGCCATGTGGTTGATCACGGTGTCGGCGACCACCTTGACGCCGGCGGCGTGGCAGGTGTCGACCATGTTCTTGAAGGCGGCGCGGTCGCCGAGCTTGGTGCCGATCTTGTAGCTGACCGGCTGGTAGGCCGTCCACCAGGAACTTCCCTGGATGTGTTCGTTCGGCGGGGAGACCTGGACGTACCCGTACCCGTCGGGGCCCAGTTCGTCCGTGCAGGCCTTCGCGACGGACGCGAAGTTCCATTCGAACATCACCGCGGTGACGTCCTTGCCGCCGGGCGCGCTTGCCTGCGCCGGCGTCGGTGCCGTGACGGCCACAGCGGCTCCCGCCAGGGCGGCGAGTGCAGCGGCCACGGTCTTTCTGGCCATGGTGTCTCCAGTTGGGGAGTGGGGTGATACCGGAGGACAGCCTTGGTTGACAACGCGCCATGCCGGAGAAGGCCGTTCGTTGGTTCTTGCTGCAAGAATTTGCGGTCGAGACCGTACGGCGCCGCTTACCGCAGGTCAACCCTTCTCGCGGAAAAGGCAGTTCGCCAGGCCACGGTGTGAACAGGCGCTGCGCAAGGCCTTTCGCAACGGTTTTCGAAGTGTTACCTTCAACCAACTCCGGCCCTCGGTCGCGGGGATCGCGAAGGATGCGTCTCCCCGACGCGCCCGGCCGAGCGAGCCGGAGTGTCCGCGCGGCCCCGGCACGGGTGCGCGCCCCGACCGGGCGCTGCGCCGGGGCGTGTGGAGTCCCTGGCAGGGCCGTCGCGGTCATCCCGGACGCGGCTCGCCGGCTTCAGACGGATTCCAGCAGCGGCTTCCACCACGATCGGTGGGTGCGGTACCAGTCCACCGTGGCGGCCAGCGCCGACTCGAAGTCGGCCCGCGGCCGGTATCCCAGCTCCGCGGTGATCTTGCCGTGGTCCACCGCGTAACGGCGGTCGTGGCCCTTGCGGTCCGCGACGTGCGTGATGCGTTCCGGGCCGGCGCCGCACCACCGGAGCAGGCGGTGCGCGAGTTCGAGATTGGTCAGCGAGGTGCCGCCGCCGATGTTGTACGTCTGCCCCGGCCGTCCCGCCGTGCGCACCAGTTCCACCGCCCTGACGTGGTCGTCCACGTGCAGCCAGTCGCGCACCTGCCTCCCGTCGCCGTACACCGGCAGGTCACCGCCGGTCAGCAGGGTGGCCACGAAGCGGGGAACGGCCTTCTCCGGATGTTGATAGGGGCCGAAGTTGTTGGAGCAGCGGGTCACCCGGACGTCCAGGCCATGGGTGTGGTGGTGGGCCAGCGCCACGAGGTCGGCCGCGGCCTTCGACGCCGCGTACGGCGAGCTGGGCCTGAGCCGGTCCTCCTCTCGTGCGGCACCCTCGGGTACCGAGCCGTAGACCTCGTCGGTGGAGATCTGGACGAACGTCCGCACCCCGTGCCGCAGCGCCGCGTCCAGCAGGGTCTGGGTGCCCACCACATTGGTGAGGGTGAACCCGGAGCCGTCCTCGATGGAGCGGTCCACGTGCGACTCCGCCGCGAAGTGGACGATCTCGTCGTGCCCGGCCGCCAGCCGCCGTACCGTCGCGGCGTCGCAGACGTCACCGTGCACGAAAGTCAGACCGGGGTGACCGCGTACCGGGTCGAGGCGGGCGAGGCTGCCCGCGTAGGTGAGCTTGTCGAGAACGGTGACCGCGACGCCGGGCGGCCCCGACGGGCCGAGCAGCGCGCGGACGTAGGCGGAACCGATGAAGCCGGCTCCGCCGGTGACGAGGATGCGTGACGTCATGAGGTGAGCTGCACCTTGCTGTGGTCGCCGATGACAAGACGGTGGGCCTGGGGCGGGCGGGGCGCCGCGGCCACGACCGCTTCGCGGCCGATGAGCGACCGCTCGATACGTGCGGCGCCTTCCAAGCACGCGCCCTGGAGGAGCACCGAGAACTCGATCGCACTGTCCTCGATCCGGCAGTCCTCGGCGATGGCGGTGTACGGGCCGACGCTGGAGTTGCTGATGACGGCACCCGCTCCGACCACCACGGGTCCGACGATCCGCGACCCTCTGACCACGGCCCCCTCGGCGATGCGGACGCGGCCCACCAGGACACTGTGCGGATCGACCTTGCCGTCGACGCGTCCCTCCATCCGGTCCAGGACGTGCCGGTTCGCCTCCAGCAGGTCGTCCACACTGCCGGTGTCGTGCCACGGCCGGGTGGTCGCCTCCGCGCGCACGGGCAGACCCCGGTCGATCATCCACTGCACCGCGTGGGTGATCTCCAGCTCGCCCCGCCCCGAGGGGCGGATGGCGCGGACCGCCTCGTGCACGGCGGGAGTGAAGGCGTAGACACCGACCAGGGCGAGGTCGCTGCGGGGCCGCTCCGGTTTCTCCTCCAGCCGCCGCACCACCCCTTCGTCATCGACTTCCGCGACACCGAAGGCGCTGGGGTCGCGCACCGGGGTGAGCAGCAGCCGGGCGGCGTCCCGGTGGGCGGCGGCACGCCGGACGAACCCCGTCACGCCGTCCTCCAGGTGGTTGTCCCCGAGGTACAGCAGGAAGTCGTCGTCCCCCAGGAAGTCCCGTGCGGTCGCCACCGCGTGGGCCAGTCCGAGGGGTTCGGGCTGGTGCAGGTAGGCGATGCGCAGCCCGAAGGCGGATCCGTCCCCGACCGCGCGGCGGATGTCGTCGCCGTGGTGGCCGACCACCACGCCCACCTCCTCGATGCCGGCGTCGGCTATCGCCTGCAGGACGTAGTACACCACCGGCCTGTTGGCGATGGGGAGGAGCTGCTTGGCGCGTGTGTGGGTGAACGGTCGCAGCCTGCTGCCGGTGCCACCCGCCAGAACCAGGGCTTTCATGCCGGCCACCGGGGTCGCGGAAGGGACTGGGTCTGTGGTCTCACGGAGTCTCCTCGAGCGAAGGTCGCGGTGTCACCGGTGGAACTGTTCTCGACTCAAGCAGAAGCCGGACAGGACACGCAAGGTCCTTCCGCAACTTTCAGCAACTTCTTGCATACGGCGGGACGTTGGTGTTTGACTCACTCCCGGCATCGCCCAACGGCGCTGCTCGGCAAAGCAGTTCGCACAGAAGGGTGTGAGCAGCAGTGACAGCTCGACACCAGCGGGAACGGCTGGAGCGGGAGGCCCGGCATCTGGCTCCGGGCGCTTCCGAGGAGGCGGCCGTCGGGCGCCGGGTCTTCGCCGAGGGGCGTGGCCCGGTCCTCACGGACCTCGACGGCAACCAGTACCTGGACTTCGCGGCGGGCACCCTGACCCAGTCCCTGGGGCACGGGCACCCCGAGGTCGTGGAGGCGCTGACCGCCCAGGCGCGGCGCCTGTGGAACGTGCACGACTCCGCGACGCCCGATCGTGCCGCGCTGCTGGAGCTGCTGGCCGGTCTGCTGCCCGAACGGCTGGACACCTACGCCCTGTTCTCCACCGGCGCGGAGGTCGTCGAGGCCGCGCTGCGCGTGGTGCAGGCGACCGCCGAGCCGGGCCGCAACCGGATCGGCGCCCTGCGCGGGGGCTTCCACGGCAAGACGACGGGTGCGCGGATGCTCGTGCACTGGGACGTCGGCCACCAGGCATTCGCCGGCAACTCCGTCCTCGGGTACTCGGCCTACTGCTACCGCTGCCCGCTGGAGCTCACCCACCCCTCCTGCGGGCTGCGGTGCGCCTCCCTCGTGCGCAAGCACATCGCCGACAAGCCGAACGTGTCGGCGCTGGTCTTCGAACCCGTCCTCGGCGCCGCCGGCGTCGTCGTGCCGCCCCCGGGTTACTGGGAGCAGATCGCCGAGGCCTGCCGGTCCAACGGGGTGCTGCTCGTCGCCGACGAGGTGCTGACCGGCGGCGGCCGGACGGGGACGTTCCTGGCGAGTGAGCAGTTCGGCATCGAGCCCGACCTGGTCGCCCTGTCGAAAGGGCTGGCCAGCGGATTCCCGTTCGCCGTCCTGGCGGGACGGGCGGACCTGATGCACCATCCGGCGGCCTCCGGGGTGGGCGCCTACGCGTCGACGTACGGGGGCAACCCGCTCGGGATCGCGGCGGCCCGGGCCACGCTGGAGGTCGTCGAGCGCGACCGCCTGGTGGAGCGCGTGCGTGTGCTGGGCGAACTGCTGCACGAGCGGCTGTCCGCCCTCCCGGCCCGCTTCGAGAACCTCGGGGAGGTGCGCGGCCTGGGGCTGCTGTACGGGCTGGAGTTCGTCACGGACCGGCAGAGCCGTACACCCGCGCCGCACCTCGCGAGGGCCGTGTACTCCACCGCCCTCGACCTGGGTCTCAGAGTGGCCCTGGGCGGACACATACTGCGCCTGGCACCGCCCTTCACCATCGACGAGCCCCTCCTCGATGAGGGCGTGGGGCTCCTCGAACAGGCCCTGGAGCAGGTGCTGTCGTGATCGTCGCGGAGAACCTCGTCAAGGAGTTCCGGCTCGCCGAGCGCAAGCCGGGCCTGGCCGGCAGTCTGTCCACCCTGTTCACCCGCGAGCACCGGATCGTCCGCGCGGTCGACGGCGTGTCGTTCACGATCCCGGCCGGCTCGAAGACGGCGTACATCGGCGCCAACGGAGCGGGCAAGTCCACCACGATCAAGATGCTCACCGGCATCATGACGCCCACCAGCGGTCGCTGCCTGGTCCGGGGCATCGAGCCCTACCGGCACCGGCAGGCCAACGCCCGTGGCATCGGGGTGGTCTTCGGCCAGCGCAGCCAGCTGTGGTGGGACCTGTCGGTGCCGGACTCGTTCCGCATCCTGCGCCGCGTCTACGACATCCCCGATCCGGTGTACCACCGCAATCTCGCCCTGTACCGGGAGCTGCTGGACATCGACGCCCTCGGCACCACGCCCGTGCGCCAGCTGAGCCTGGGGCAGCGGATGCGGGCCGAGATAGCGGCGAGTCTGCTGCACGATCCGGCGATCGTCTTCTGGGACGAGCCGACCATCGGCCTCGACATGGTGCTCAAGGACGCGGTACGGCACCTGGTCAACCGCGTCCACGAGGAGCTGGGGACGACCGTCGTGCTCACCAGCCACGACATCACGGACATCGCCGCGATCTGCGACAGCGCGCTGGTCGTGGACCGGGGCCGGGTGGTGCACCAGGGCAGCATCCGGGACCTGCTGCGCACCGCCGACCGGCGGTCCGTCGTGTTCGACCACCGGGGCGGGCCGGATCCCGGGCGCGCCTGCGCGGAGATCGAGCGGGGGCTGCCCGGGGTGAGCGCCTCGGCCGCCGAGGACGGCCGGATCAGGGTCGACTACCCGGCGGACCGGTTCAGCTCCCGGCAGGTGCTCACCTTCCTGCTCGAACGCTTCGACCTGGCGGACTGCTACGCGCCCGAACCCGATCTGGAGGACGTCCTGCGGAGGATCTACGGGAGCGGGCACCGCGAGGCGGTCCCGGCCGAGGTGCCGGGCCCGCGCCAGGAGGGTGCGGCATGAGCGGGTTCCCCTCCCCGAAGCGGGAGAACCTCACGCCCCTCCCCCCGTCCGCGCGCGCCCGGCACTATCTGCCGTTCGCCACCGGGGGACTGCAGTCCCTGCTCCAGTACCGTTCGACGTTCGTCACGACCGGGATCACGGCCGCCGCCGGCGCGGCGGTCACCGTCTTCCTGTGGCGGGCGGTGTACGCGGGCGCCCCGTCCGGCGGCGGCCCGGGCGGCTTCACCTCCGAGAGCATCACCACCTACCTGCTGGTGGCGCAGGTGCTGCAGATCCTGCACGCCAACCGGGTGGACGACGAGGTCGCCGCCGAGGTCTACCGCGGTGACGTCGCCGTCATGCTCGTCCGGCCCGTCAGCTATCCGGTGGTGCGGTTCTTCGCCTGCCTGCCGGTGGTGGCGGCCAACGCCGTCCTGGTCGGCCTGCCCGTGCTCGTCCTGTTCGCGCTGATCGTGCCGCTGACCGCGCCGCGCCCCGTGGACGCCCTGCTGTTCCTGGTGTCCACCGCGCTGTCCGTCCTGCTCGCCTTCCTCGTGAACCTGCTGACCGGGATGACGGGCTTCGTCACCACGAACACCTGGGGGGTGCGGATGGTGAAGCAGAGCGTGGTCGCCTTCTTCGCCGGACAGCTGGTGCCCCTCGCGCTGATGCCGGGCCCGCTGGCGGCCCTGGCGTCCGCACTGCCCTTCCGGGGCATGGTCGACGGACCGCTCACCCTGCTGCTCGGCCGCTACGACGGGGTGGCCGGTGCGGCCGACGTACTGGCCCGGCAGATCGGCTGGGTGGCCGGTCTGACGCTGCTCGGCAGGGTCCTGTGGCGGGCCTCGCTGAGCCGGCTGGAGGTGCTCGGCGGATGACCGGCACGGTGTGGCGCCATGTGCGGCTGGCCTTCTTCCTCGGCGGGGTCGGGCTGCACCGGCTGAGCATGTACCGCATGGACTTCGCCCTCGGGGCGGGGGCCTTCCTGGTACGCGTGGGCCTGCAGACGGCTGTGGTGGGCCTGGTCTTCCGGCAGGTGCCCGCGGTGGACGGCTGGACCTACCACGAAGTGCTGTTCCTGCTCGGCTTCTCGCTGCTGCCGCGCGGCCTGGATCACCTCTTCACCGACCAGCTGTGGGAGCTGGGCCGCAAACTGGTCCAGCGCGGCGAGTTCTACCGCTATCTGATCCGCCCCGTGAACCCGCTGTTCTCCCTGCTCTCGGAACGCTTCTTCCACCCCGACGGACTCGGTGAACTGGCCGTGGGCGCCGTCCTGGTGGGCTGGTCCGGCAGCGAACTCGGTGTCGGCCTCACGCCGTTGCAGTGGCTCGCCGCCCCGCTGCTCGTGGTGTGCGGCGCCCTGATCCACACCTCGGTGAAGCTGCTGTTCGCCTCGCTGTCCTTCTGGACCGTGACCAGCCTGCCGTCGATGTACGCGGCGAACCAGGTCTCCGAGTTCGCCGCCTATCCGCTGGACATCTACCACCCCTCGCTGCGCGTCCTGCTGACCTGGGTGCTTCCCTTCGCCTTCACCTCGTACGCGCCGTGCGCCTATCTGCTGACCGGCGCCGCGGAGCTGGTGGTCTGGCTGCCGGTGGTGACAGCCGGCGCCCTCGCCCTCGCCCTGACCGTCTGGCGGCGCGGCGTCAACGCCTACGAGATGACCGGGAGTTGATCACGCACGTGATCCGCGACGAAGACCTCGAACCCCTGCTGCGCACCGCGCCCTGGATGCCCCGCGACCTGCGCGCCGCCCACCGCTACGAAGCGGTCGACCACGCCGGGCTGGGCTCCGGCGAACTGCTGCTGGTCGTGGCCGCCGTCGGCGGCCCCGCCTCCGGCGAGCGGATGTTCGTCACCGCGCACAGGGAGCCGTCGGGTGCCGTGACCGAGGCCCGCGACGACGGGTCCCGCGGACTCGCAGCCGTGCGCCGTGTGCTCACCGGCGCACGGCTGCGCACCACGCGCGGCGGGTACGTGCACTTCCGCCGGGCATCGTCGGCACCGGCCGGCGAGGTGCGGCGTCTCCCCTTCGACCAGGGCTGGTCCTCCAACTCCCTGTCCCTGGTGGAGATAGCCGGTTCCCCGTACATCCACAAGACCTACCGGCGCCTGAACGAGGCGATCCACGAACCCGAACTGCTACGGCTCATGAGCGGCACCGGACACACGCCCGAGTGGGCCGGTGACTACACCTACACGGACCCCGACCGCGGGACCCGGCACCCCTTGGGCGTCCTCTACCACCATGTACCGGGGCACGGCATCGACGCGCCGCTGCGCGAGAACCTGCGCTCACTGTGGCCGCGGCTCACCGACGGCACCGCACCGGACCGGCTCGTACGCTCCCATCTGCTGCCG
Source organism: Streptomyces sp. NPDC045022 (assembly GCF_056432605.1). Taxonomy (NCBI): domain Bacteria; kingdom Bacillati; phylum Actinomycetota; class Actinomycetes; order Kitasatosporales; family Streptomycetaceae; genus Streptomyces; species Streptomyces sp. NPDC045022. The sequence goes on along the minus strand of NZ_JBWKIR010000001.1, from coordinate 375,639 downwards.
CTGGAAGCGAAGCTGCACACCGCCGGGCGTTTCCTGCGCGCCTTCCACCGGGACCTGTCGGCACGCCTGGGCGCCCCCGCCACCGGCTATCCCGTGGCCGGCGCCCTGGCGCGGTCCTCCGCACGGCTGGCCGAGCTGGCCCGAACCGACGCTCCCCTCCCCCGGGCCGCCCGGAGCGCGGCCTTCGACGCTCTCGCAGCCGAACTCGGCGCACTGGCGCGCGAGTTCCGCGACCGGGCGACGGCTCCCGGGGCCGGTCCCTGTCACGGCGATCTGCACCTGTCGCATCTGCTGTGTTCCGACGCGGCCGACGACGCATGGCGCATGAGCGTCATCGACCTGTCCACGCCCGCCCTGTCCCCGGAGGACTCCGGCTACGCCGCTCAGTCGCCCCTGCAGGACCTCGTCGCCGTGCAGCGCGCCCTGGAGTACTTCGCCGCCGACGAGGCCGCCTTCGAGAGCGCCCGTCGCCTGGGCATCGACTCGGCCGAGACCATGAACGGCTCCCTGGACGGCGCGCCCGGCCTGCCGCCCGCGGGGCGGGCCGTGCTGGAGAGCGTCTTCCGCACCGCCGACACCTGGCGCGAGCGCGTTCTGCGTCTGCTGCTCGGCCCCGCCTCCGACAGTCCGCTGCGGCGGCTGCTGTACCTGCGCCGGCTCCTGCACGAGCTGGGCTACAACCACGACCACGCCCGCCCCTATCACGCCGCGATCGACCTGCGCCACGCGCTCGCGCTGGCCTCCCCCGCCCCGACGACCTACGCGAGGACATGACCGCCGTGAACGCGCCCCCGATGCACATCATCGAGACGTACTTCGAGTGCTGCGGATTCGACCACACCTTCCTGCAGGGCGGCACGTCCGTGTACCTGTGGAACCTGTCCAAGACCTTCGCCGCCCGGGGCCACCGGGTCTCCCTCGTCACACCCGCCCACGGCCGGCTCGACGACCTGCGGCAGCGCTACGAGGTGGAGGACCTGCCCTACGAGGACACCTACACGCTGCCGGTGGTCCTCGACCCGCGCGTGTGGCGGGACTTCCCGGCGCAGGTGGACCTGGCACTGCGCACCACGGCCCACCGTATCCGCCTGGAGGGCGTGGACCTGTACTTCCTCGCCAACGAGTACCTGAACCGGTTGCCGGACACCTTCTACCCGCCGTACTCCGCCAAGGGCCGGGATCTGGTGTTCTTCAAACCGCTGGTGTTCCAGACGGACAGTGTGCGGTTCCTGCGCGGCTGGTTCGGCGGTGAGAAGGCCGTCGTCCACGCGCACGAGCCGTACTACCACTACCTGCTGCCGGCCGCCCTGCGCGACGACCCGACGAAGCTGGTCGTCAGCAACGTGCAGAGCAACATGCCGATCGCCAAGAAGGTGTACGTGCCGGAGGTGGAGCGTCTCTTCGCGTTGCTCGGCGTGGACGTCAAGCTCCCCGGCCCCGATCACGAACCCGAGGTGCCCGCGGCGGTCGTGCAGTACCAGCAGCTCACCCACCTGCACTACACCTACCCGCCGGACCACGTGGCGATCTACGAGCTGACCGCCGAACACGCCGACCTGATCGACTTCCTGTCCCCCGGCCAGCTGGACTTCTACGCGGGCTTCCGGGACACCCCGTTCGAACCGCTCTTCCGGCGGCTGCCCATCGCCGACGTGGTACGCCGCAACGCCCACAAGATGTTCGTCGGCGGCTGCGCCATCTCCGACCAGTGGCTGGCCTGGGATCCCGCCGGCGTGGACCGGGCCGCGGTGCTCGGCGGCCTCGGCCTCGACCCCGCGCTGCCGACGTTCTTCCACAACGCCCGCTACGCCGTCCATCACAAGGGCCAGACCGAGCTGATGCGGGCCGTGGACCGGGTGCTGAGCGAGGGCCTGGCAGCCAACTTCGTCGTCCGCTGCATCTCCGGCAACGGCATCGACGACCCGTTCTTCCACGAGGTGGCCGCCCGCCACCCGGGCCGGCTGCACTTCGAGTGGGAGCGCGTCGAGGAGGCACGGGTCTTCTCCTACGCCGCCGCCTGCGACTTCGCCCTGTTCCCCTCCAAGTTCGAGATGGACACCTTCCTGATCGCCCAGGGCGAGGCCATGGCCGTGGGCGCGGTGCCGATCGCCACGGACCAGCGCGGTATGGGGCACTTCCGGCACGCCGACGGCCCGGAGACGACCACCGGTTTCGCGGTGAACCGCTCCTTCGCGGAGGACGACGAACTGCTCACCGCCGCACTGGCGGACCGCATCCGGCAGGCGGCGGCGCTGTGGTCGGACGATCCCGGCCGCTACCGGGAGCTGTCCGAGCGCGCCGCGTCCGTCGCCCGGGCCTTCACCTGGGACCACTGCGCCGACCTGCACCTGGCGGCCTTCACCCGGCTGTGGGAGGGACGGCCCGCCGTCCTGTCCACCGAACTGGCGCTGCGCCAGGGCTGGTTCGACCTGCTGGCCGACGACCTGGTCACCACCGCCGCCGCGATCGAGCACGGTGACATCGCTGCCTACGAGCGCCGTGCCCCGCTCGACGCGGACGCGGCGCTGGGCATGTTCCGTGCCGCGTGGCAGCGGGCCGACTTCGCCGCCTGCGAGCGGGTCCTCGACCGGATTCCCGAGGCGGTGCCCACGGCGGAGACCGCCCGGCTGCGCGAACGCTGCCGGGCCCTGGCCGACGGGCGTCTGGAGTACCGGCTCCCGCACGCCGAACGGGTGGAAGTCGTCGAGGCGCGGCGGGGCTCGCCCAGGGCCCTGCCGGACGTACGCACCCTGGAACGCGTCGAGCGCGGAGTCTTCGCGGGCGAGGCTCCGGGCGCCGACGGCCGGCTGCTGCTCACCCTGTCCTCCGGTCGGGTGACCTGGGACGAGGTGCGTCATGGCTGATCTGCGCACGGTACGCGCGGTGCTGCTCGCGGGCGGTGAGGGACGCCGGATGGGGCCGCTCGGCGCGGGGCGGCTCAAACCGCTGGTCCCCTACGGGGGCACCTGCCGGCTCATCGACTTCAGCCTGGCCAACGCCCGCGCCTCGGGCCTGCCGGAGGTGCTGCTCCTCTCCCAGTACGAGGAGCGGCTGCTGATGGACGACCTGCACCGGGTGTGGAACAGCGGGCCCGGCTTCCGAGTGCACTTCGGGCCCTACGACGCCGCCTACCGCGGCCGGGAGCTGCCCGCCGAGCCGCCGCGGCGCACCTGGCCGCTGGAACGGGGCACGGCCGACGCGCTGATCCGCAAGGCCGAGTACGTCTTCGCCGACGGCACCGAGGACGTCCTCGTCCTCCATGCCGACCACGTCTACCGGTACGACTACGGTCCGCTGGTCGAGGCGCACCGGGCCTCGGGCGCGGCGCTGACCATCGCCCACCAGCGCATCGACATGCGCTGGGTGCACCTGTTCGGGATGGTCCGGTTCGACGGCGGCGGCCGGCTGACCGAGTTCACGGAGAAGCCCGAGAACCCCACCTCCGACCTGGTCTTCGCCGCCTTCTGCGTCTTCGACGCCGCCGTACTGCGCCGGTATCTGACCGAGCTGGACGGCAGCGCCTGGCAGCACGACATCAGCCGTGACGTGATTCCCGCGATGCTCGCGGCCGGGGAGCACATCCGCGGCCACGAGGTGCACGGCCACTGGGAGGACATCGGCACCGTCGAGCGCTACCACCGGGCGCACCTGGCCATCGCCTCGGGACCGCGGGCGCCCCTGCCCGTCGAGCGGATGCCCCGGACGGTGCGGCCGGAGGCCGGGCGGCGCTGGGTCGCCGACGCCCCCGGAGTGCGCGCGTCGGTGATCCCGTCGGACCTCGTCAACGCCGGGCTCGTGGAGGACAGCGTGCTCTTCCCCGGGGTCCGGGTCGGCGCGGGCGCCCGGGTGCGGCGCAGCGTGGTGCTGCCCGGCGCGGTGATACCGCCCGACGCCGACATCGACGGGGCGGTCGTCCTGGAGGACGGACACATTCAGCACGTTGCCGAAGGAGTGAGCGCATGACCCTGCCCGAACCCCACAACCGTGAACAGCGTCCGAGCGACTACGACGTCCTGGTGGTCGGCGGGGTCGGCGTGGACACCATCGTGCGCGTGGACGAGTTGCGCGTGCCGCCGGGCGACTCGGTCTTCGTGGAGCCCCTCAAGGACTACGTCGGGCATACCGGCAACGGCGTGGCACTGGGCTGGCACGCGCTCGGCCTGCGCACCAAGTTCATCGACTTCCTCGGCGACGACCCGCAGGGCCGCATGGTGCTGGAGCACTACGCCCGCCACGGCCTCGACTTCGACCACCTCGTCTCGCCCCACGGCACCCCCCGTTCGGCGAACCTCGTGGACCCGCGGGGCCGCCGCTTCTCCTTCTACGACGGCCGCCACCCCGCCGACCTCAGGCTGCCACGCGACTTCTACCTGCCTCTCCTGGAGCGGTCGGCCCACGTCCATCTGTCGATCACCGGCCACAACCAGGACATGTACGAGGACATCCACCGCCTCGGCGTGACCAGCTCCACCGACCTGCACGACTGGGACGGACGCAACCCGCACCACCGCCACTACGCCCTCAACTCCGACTACGTCTTCCTGAGCGCCGCGGCCGTCCCCGATCGGCTGCACACCGTGCTGCGGACCGTCGTCGACGAGGGCCGGGCGAGGTTCGTGGTCGCGACGGACGGCGCCGACGGCTGCCACCTGCTCGAGCGCGGCGACGACACGATCCGTCACTTCCCCGCCGTACGCCCCGAGCGTCCGGTGGTGGACAGCAACGGCGCCGGCGACGCGTTCGTCACCGCGTTCCTGCACTCCTACTTCGAGGGCCGCGCACTGGAGGACTGTGTGCTGAGCGGTTCGGTGGCCGGGGCGTTCGTGTGCGGGAGCGCCGGCACACACACCGAGTTCATCGACCTGCCGGGTCTGCGCGCCGCCAGTGCGCGGGCCGCGGTGATCCGGTGAGGCGCGGGCGCATGCACATCATCCACTTCGCCTTCGAGTGCGGCGGGTTCGACAACCGTCTGATGCGCGGCGGGCTGTCCCCGCTGGTGTGGAACCTGTCGCGCGAGTACGCCGCACGCGGTCACCGCGTCTCGCTGGTCACTCCCGCACATGGGCTCCTCGACGCGCTGCGGCGCGACCATCCGATCGAGGATCTCCCCTACCTCCACGAGCACCGCGTCCCGCTGGTGCTGGACCCCAAGGTGTGGCCGGACCACCCCGCCGAGATCACACTGGAGCTGACCACCCGGGCCCACCGGCTCCGGATGGACGGCGTGGACGTGTACTTCCTCTCCGACGCCTGTCTGGATCTGCTCCCCGACCGGCTGTATCCGCCGCCCGGCACCGAAGGCAGGGATCTCGCGTACTTCAAGCCGCTGGTGTTCCAGGTCGCGGGAGCGCACTTCATCCAACGGCGTCTGCGGGGCGAGGAGGCGGTGGTGCACGGCTTCGAGCCCTACTACCACTACCTCCTGCCGCCTCTGTTCGCCGGGGACCCGTCCCTGCGGACCGTGAGCACGGTCGCAGCCAACGCGCCCGTCACGCAGAAGGTGTACCGCCCGCAGGTGGAACGGCTGCTCGCAGTGTTCGGCGTACGCGCGGACCTGGAGGCGCTCGAGGAGCCGCCGCCCGCCGAGGACAGCCCGGAGGCGGCCATGGCTCGGGTCCTGGCCGGTACCCGGATGCATGTCGAGTACGGCCCGGACCATGTCGCCTTCATGCCGTTGGTCCTGGCCCACGCCGATCTGGTCGACTTCGTCTCGCCTGGCCAGCGGGACTACTACAGCACCTTCCGCGACGCCCCGTTCGAGGGCCTGTTCCGGACCCTGCCGGTGTCCCGCATGCTGCGCGAGCAGGCGCACAAACTGCTCATGGGAGGCTGCGGGATATCCGGCAGCTGGCTGGCCCGGGATCCGCGGGCCGTGGACCGCGAGGCGGTCCTGCGTTCCCTGGGCCTCGACCCCGCCCTGCCGGTCTTCTACCACGCCGCCCGCTACGCGGTGCACCACAAGGGGCAGTTGGAGCTGGTCCGCGCCGTCGAGGACGTCCTGGCGAGCGGTACGGAGGCGGCGTTCGTCCTGCGCTTCGCCACCAGCGGGGGCGGCGGGCAGGCGGCACCCGTCGGCAACGCGTACTTCCAGAGCGTCGCCGACCGATACCCGGGACGGGTCCACCTGGACTGGCGCCTGGCCGACGAGGACACCCTGTTCGAGCAGGCCGCGTGTGCCGACTTCTGCGTCTTCCCGTCGAAGTTCGAGCTGGACGGGTTCCTCATCGCCCAGGCCGAGGCGATGGCGTGCGGCGCGGTGCCGATCGCGACCGCGCAGAGTGTCACGGCGCACTTCGGGCACGCGCTGCCCCCGCACGATCCACGGGCGACCGGGTTCTCGCTGCCCGGCTCGTTCCGCGACGACGACCCGTCCCTCACCGAAGCGCTCGCCCAGCGAATACGCCAGGCCGCGGCGCTACGGCGCGCGGCCCCCGACGACTACGGCCGGCTGTCGGCCAACTCCCGTGCCACCGCCCGCGGGTTCACCTGGGCATGGAGCGCGGACCGGCGCCTGACGGCCTTCGAGGACCTGCTGCGCGGCCGGCCCAGGCCCTTCCCGGCCGAGGACGCCGTCCGGTACGGCTGGTTCGACGCCCTGCCCGCCGCCGCCTGGGTCCGGCACCGGGAACTCATCGCACGGTCCGCCGCAACCCTGGGCGACACGGCGGCCTACGGACGCTGCGCACCGCTGGACGAGGAGGCGTACGAGCGTCTCTTCGAAGCCGCTTACGCGCGGGCCGACTTCGACCGGTGCGCCGAGACCGCGCGCGAGGCCGGCCGGGCCGACTGGGCGGCGCGGGTGCGCGGTCGCCACCGGGTGCTCCTGGACGCGGAGGGCCGCCGGCACATCGAGTACCGCCATCCGCACGCACGGCACGTGGAAGTGGCGGTGGCCGGTACCGGTGCCTTCCCGACGGGCCTGGAGTCCCGCGCGGAGGCGGTCGCCTCCGACGAGGCCGTGCCCGCCGACAGCGGCATGGTGCTGACGCCCCTGACACCGGCCGGGGAGGGTGTCTTCCGTGGCGTCGTGCCGGGATCTCCCGTCGGAGGCCGTCTGCTCCTCATGCTGACCCTGGCCTCGGGGCGGGTCACCTGGGACACCGCCCCGTGCGACGACCTCGCGGACCCGCCGCCCTTCCGGCTCGTGGCGACCGATCTCGACGGCACCCTGCTGCGCAGCGACCAGACGGTCTCCGACCGCACCCTGCGCGCCCTCGCCCGGGCGGCCGAGGCCGGAGCACGCCATCTCGTGGTCACCGGAAGACCGGCCACGGCCTGCAAGCAGTACCTGACCGCACTCGGCTACCGCGGGCTCGCCGTGTGCGGGCAGGGCGCCCAGCTCTACGACGCAGGCGCCGACCGGCTGCTCAGCTCGGCCTCGCTCGACGTCGATGTCGCACGCGAGGTGGTGGAACGCGTCGAGGCGGTGCTGGGGCCCCTGGAGCTGGGCGTCGTGACGGCACCGCCGGAGAGCCGCTTCAAGGTCACTCCCCGGTTCGGTGAACGTGTCCGCCACGGCTGGGACGTCACGACCGACCGCGGCCTGCTGTGGACGGACCCCATCGACAAGCTGGTCCTGCACCACACGAGCGTGCCGGAGGAGGAAGTCGAGTCCGTGGCCCGGACGTTGTGCGGTGACAAGGTCACCGTGGTGCACTCGGTGCAGGGGATGGTGGAGGTACTGCCGGCGGGCACCACCAAGGCGGCGGGGGTGGAGCGGGCGGCGCGGCTCCTCGGATGCGACGCGGCCGAGACCGTCGCCTTCGGCGACATGCCCAACGACATACCGCTTCTGGCCTGGGCCGGGCACGGCGTGGCCGTGGGCAACGCCCACCCGGCACTGCGGGCGATGGCCGACGAGATCGCGCCCGGAAACGACGAGGACGGCGTCGCCGTCGTCCTGGAACGCCTCTTCGGCACCCCCGAGGAGGCGTCATGACCGAGAACGTGCGCGAGCTTGCCCGCGCCCACGGGATAGCCACCGCCTACACCACCGACCGGGGGCAGCGGGTGGCGGTGGCCCCGGACACCCTCGTGGCCCTGCTCGCCGCGTGCGGTGTGGACGCGGCCACCGACGCGGCGGCGCGCTCCGCTCTCGCGGCCCACCGCGAGCGTACGGCGGCCCGGCTGCTGCCCGCGTGTGTCGTCGTGCGCGGGGGCGCCGTGCCACCGCTCGGCCTGCCCGGGAACGCCACGGCGGAGGTGGAACTCGAAGGAGGGGGCACCGCCGCCCTGTCCGGCTCCCTGCCGACCGGCCGGCACACCCTGCACGTCAGCGCCCAACAGGGAGGAGCGTCCGCCACGTTGCTCGTCGTGCCGGAACGGCTGCCCGCGCCGGCCGAACGGCACTGGGGGTTCCTCGTCCAGCTGTACTCGGTGCTCTCGAGACGCTCCTGGGGCATGGGCGACCTCGGTGACCTGGCGGAGCTGGCGTCCTGGTCGGGTCGCGCCCTCGGGGCGGACTTCGTGCAACTCGGGCCGCTGCACGCCGTGGAGCCCGGCCCACTGCCGGATCCGTCGCCGTACCGGCCCAGTTCGCGCCGCTACCCCGACCCCATGCATCTCAGGGTGGAGGCGATCCCGGAGTACGCGTACCTCACGGGCGAGGCGCGTCGTACCGCCGACCGGTGCGTCACCCGGGCACGGGCACTCAACGAGGGCGTGCTGCGCGGTGATCTGCTCATCGACCGGGAGACGGTGCGCTTGCTCAAGCACGAGGCGCTGCGGGCGGTGCACCAGGTGCCGCTCCCGCCCGGGCGGGTGGCCGCGTTCGCGGAGTTCACCGCGCGTGAGGGCAGTGACCTGACGGACTTCGCCACCTGGTGCGCGCTGGCCGGCGTGCACGGCGGGGCGTGGCGTTCCTGGCCCGCCGGGTTGCGGGACCCGCGTTCGCCCGCGGTGGCCCGCGCCCGTGCGGAGCTGGCCGCCGAGGTCGACTTCCACCGCTGGCTCGCCTGGGTCACCGACGAGCAGCTGGCCGCGGCGCAGGCGGCGGCCACCGACGCCGGTATGGGGATCGGCCTGATCCACGATCTGGCGGTCGGGGTGGCCCCGGAGGGTGCGGACGCCTGGGCGCTCCAGGACTGCCTGGCCGCGGGGATGAGCATCGGTGCGCCACCGGACGACTTCAACCCGCGCGGTCAGGACTGGGGGCAACCGCCGTGGCGTCCGGACGGGCTCGCCGCGTCCGGCTACCGGCCGCTGGCCGGGCTGCTGCGGGCCGGGCTGCGGCACGCGGGCGCACTGCGCGTCGACCATGTGATGGGCCTGTTCCGGCTGTGGTGGGTGCCCGAGGGCCGGCCGCCGTCCGAGGGCACGTACGTCCGCTACGACGCCGAGGCCATGCTGGGCGTGCTGACGCTGGAGGCGCACCGCGCCGGGGCCGCCGTGATCGGCGAGGATCTCGGCACGGTCGAGGCCGGCGTGCGCGGGTCACTGGACGAGCGGGGGATCCTCGGCACGTCCGTGCAACGGTTCGAGTACCTCGGGGGATCGGAGGGACGACGGGGTCCGTTGCCGCCCGAGCAGTGGCGGCGCGACTGCCTCGCCACGCTGACCACCCACGACCTGCCGACCACCGCGGCATGGCTCGGCGGCGAGCATGTCGAACTGCGCGCCCGCCTGAACCTGCTCACGCGTCCGGAGGCGGAGGAGAAGGCCGAGGCCGCTGCCGAGCGCGACGGCTGGCTGGCAGAACTGGAGCGGCTCGGGCTGCTGCCCGACCCGGACGGTGACGTCGTAGCGCTGCACCGCTTCCTGTGCCGCACCCCGGCACGTCTGCTCGGCGTCTGGCTGCCGGACGCGACCGGCGACCGCAGACCCCAGAACATTCCCGGCACGTCCGCGGTGCACCCCAACTGGCGGCTGCCCGTGAGCGACGGCCAGGGCCGTCCCGTACCGCTGGAGGACCTTCCCGGCCGGCCCCTCGTGGCCGCTCTGTCCCGGGTGTTCGCGAACCTCCGGCGGCACCGTGAGAACACTTGAGGAGAGAGATGTCAGGCCAGGTTCTTGATCGGGTCGACCATCCGCCGACGGGGGTCCGCGAGGATCCCGGCGGTTTCGACCTGAGAGCACCGGGCGGCACCCGGTACCGGGTCGACCTCGGCACCGGGGTGCTCGACCCGCACAACACGCTGCTCGCCGGATACCTGGAGGCCCGCCGGGTCGTGGCCTTCGTCAGCCCGACCGTCGACCGGCTCTACGGTGACCGGCTGCGCGCCTATCTGGAGGCCCACACCCGGCCCGGTCAGTGGACCCTGCACGTGACAGCCACCGGTGAGCACCACAAGACGCTCGCCGCGGCGGAGCACGTCTGCGCCCTCGCCAAGGCGGACGGGCTGGACCGGCACGGGGTGATGCTCGCCGTCGGCGGTGGCATCGTCGCCGACGTGGTCGGCTTCGCCGCGTCCATCTATGCCCGTGGCATCCGCTACATCAAGGTCAACACCACCCTCGTGGGTCAGGTGGACGTCGGCGTCGGTGTCAAGACCGGCGTCAACGCCCTGCAGACGAAGAACATGTTCGGCGCCTACCACCCGGCCCACGCCTCCCTGAACGACCCCGCCTTCCTCGCGACACTCGCGCACCGGGAGATCCGCTGCGGGCTCGCCGAGATCGTGAAGATGGCCGTGATCCTCGACGAGGACCTGTTCCGGACGCTGGAACAGCACCCGGACGCGTTCCGGCGTCCAGGCGGCGACGGGCACCCGGACCATTCACACGGGCAGCTGGAGACCTACATCCTGCGCACGTCGATGCGCCTGATGATGGAGGAACTCTGCCCCAACCTCCACGAGCACGAACTGGCCCGGCTCGTCGACTTCGGCCACACCTTCAGCCCGGTCGTCGAGACGGCCGGCGGCCACAGCCTGGAGCACGGCGAGGCGGTCGCCGTCGACATGGCGCTGTCCGCGCACCTGGCGCGGCTGCTCGGCCTGGCGGACGACGAGACCTGCGACCGCGTCGTCGGGCTGCTGCGGCGGATCGGGCTGCCGGTGTTCGATCCCGGCACCTGCACACCGGAGCTGATGACGCAGGCCCTGCGTGCCTCCTGGCAGCGCCGGGGCCGCAAGCTGCACCTCGTCGTACCGACGGGGATCGGCAAGGCGGCTTTCGTGGCGGAACTGGAGGACGTACCCGGGGACGTCCTGGTGGCCGCGCTGGAGGCGCTGGCGGCGGACGGAGCGCGGCGCGATGCCTGAGGCCGTGGTCAACCTGCGGGAACTCCTGACCGGCAAGGAGCGGGACCACGGCGGTCTCGGCACGATCCTCGCCCATCGTGTCTTCGCACGCCGGCCCGGCTCTCCGGGCGCGGACTTCATCGATCTGGCGGTCCTGCCGCCGGGGACCTCGATCGGCCGGCACCGGCACGGCACCGACCGCGAGACCTACATCGTGCTGGACGGCGGCGGCCTGATGTACCGGGACGGCGAGGAGTTCCGGGTGGGTCCGGGTGACGTCGTCGTCAACGGCCCTCACGGGGAGCACGGCCTGCTCAATGACGGTGATCGGGACCTGCGGCTGCTCGTCTTCGAGGAAGAACTGGGAGAGCGGCATGACGGCTGACGACGTGTTCACCGTGCTCGACGTGGGCGGTACCACGCTGCGGGTGGGCGCCTACGATCCCACGACGGGAGCCCTGTCCCGGGTGCGCCGGGTACCGGTCGACGGTATGCACCGCGACCCCGGCGCTCCGGTGCCGGTGCTGCAGCGGCGGGTGCTGGAGCAGATCGTGCGCGAGGTCGACGCGCACACGGGCGGACGGCCACCGCGGGCACTGGGCGTGGCCTTCGCCGGGCCGATCACGGCCGCCGGGCTCGTGCTCGCCGCCCCCACCGTCTGGGGACGGCGCGGAGACCCGCTGCCGCTCGGCGAGCTGCTGACGGAGCGGACCGGCACGCCGGCCGTCGTGGTCAACGACCTGACGGCGGCTGCCTGGCGGTACGCCGCCACCGAACCCGGGGACTTCTGCCTGCTCACCGTCAGCTCCGGCATCGGCAACAAGGTGTTCCGCGGCGGCGAGGTCCTGGTGGACGCCGACGGCCACGGCGGCGAGCTGGGGCACTGGGTCTGCGACCTGTCCCCCGACGCGCCGCTGTGTGACTGCGGGGGCCGCGGCCACCTGGGCGCCGTCGCCTCCGGGCGGGGGGTGCTGGCCGCGGCGCGCCGGGCCGCGCACACCCACGACGCCGCCTTCCGCGGTTCCCGGCTCGCCGCGCTGTGCGCCGGCCGCGCGGAGCACATCGACAACCGGGCGATCGCGGAGGCGGTCCGCACGGGTGATCCGTTCAGCACGGAGGTGCTGCGCGGCACCCTGACCCCTCTCGCCCAGGCGGTCACCGGGGTGTTCGCGTCGATCGGGGTGTGCCGCTACATCCTGATGGGCGGCTTCGCCCTGGCGATCGGTGAACCGTACCGGCGGCTGCTGGTCGCCGAGTTGGTGCGGCTGGGCTGCTTCGGCCTCGAGCCCGGGCAGATCGACGCGACGGTGTCGCTAGGCGTCGCCGATGACGACCACGGACTGATCGGCGTGGGCCGGCTGCTGGCGGCGCGGACGCCGGTGCCCTTCTCCCAGGGGGCGTCATGACCGGTGAGCCGATCCTCGTCGTGGGCAGCGGCCTGGTGGGCGCCGGGATCGCCCGGCGTCTGGCGGCGGTGGGCGATCCCGTGACACTGGTCTCGCGCCGCCCTCCCCTGCTGCCGCCCGAAGGGGTCGGAGTCCGCTGGGCCGCCCTCGACGCCACCGACGCCGAGGCCTGCCGGCGGCTGCTCGACCGCCTGCGTCCCGGACGCATCGTCCTGGTGCACGGCCCGTCCGACGTCACCTGGTGCGAGGACCATCCGGAGGAGGCACGCGCCGCGCACGTCACCGTGGCGGACACCTTCGCCACCCTGGCGCCGGACACGCGGATCGTCATGATCTCCACCGACAACGTCTTCGACGGTGACTCGGCACGCAACACCGAGAGCACTCCCGTGTCGCCGGCGAACGCCTACGGCCGGGCGAAAGCGGCGGCCGAGGAGGCACTGTTCGCCAAGGCCGCCCGGGCGGTGGCCCTGCGGGTCAGCCTCGTGTACGGCCACGAGCCGGCCGACGCGGGCAAGTGGCTGAACTTCTTCGCCGCCTGCGCCCACCGGCTGCGGCGCGGCGAGCGGATCGAAGCCCCTGACGACCACTGGACGACACCGGTGCTCCTGGACGACGTGGCGGAGGTGACGGCGGCACTCCTGCACGCCGGGCACCCGCTGCCCCCCGTGCTGCACCTGGGCGGACCCGACCGCGTCACGCGCGCGGAGTGGGCCGCCGTCATCGCCCGGGCACTGGGAGCGCCCACGGAGCTGGTGGCACCGGTGCCACGGGCCCGCACCCGCTACGCCTCCCGCCCGGTGAACGCCTGCCTCGCCAGTGAGGTGCAGGCGACTCTGCCCGCCACCGAGAGGATCGCGGTCCGGGGGGTGCGCGAGGGAGCGCGCCTGCTGGCGTCCGCGTTCGCCGGAACTCCGGCCGTCTGATGGCGCACCTGCGAGGAGCCCCCGTGGCCACAGCACCCACACGTTTCCGGCATGCCCGGATGTACCTCACCTTCCGCTGCAACGCCCGCTGCGGCTACTGCAACGTCTGGCAGGACCCCGTCTTCGACGGTCACCAGGAGCTGACATCCGACGGGTTGCGCCGCTGCCTGGACGAACTCGCGGAACTGGGCGTCACCTACCTCGACATCACCGGTGGCGAACCGTCTCTGCACCGTGAACTGGTCACGGCGGTGCGGCATGCCCGGGAACTGGGCATGACCGTGGAACTCACCACCAACGCGATCCGGTTCGCCCCGCCGGCGGCCGAGATCGTGCCGCTCGTCGACACGCTGAACATCTCGCTGGACACGCTCAGCGCCGAGCGCTACCACCGCATCCGGGGCACGGACACGCTCGACCGCACCCTCGCCCTGGTGGACAGGCTCCGGGCCGACGGGGCGGACAACCTCAAGCTGATCTGTGTGGTGACCGACCAGAACGTGGGAGAACTGGAGGACGTGGTCGCCTACGCGCAGCGGCACCGGGTCGCCGTCTATCCGGCGCCCATGTTCAGCTACTTCGCCACACAGAGCGAGGTGCGCCCGGCCGGCTCGGTGCGCATGCTCAAGCTGGCCGCCGTCAACGGGCGCAATGGTACGGCCGCCGTGGCCGAGGCGCCACCCCGGGTTCCGTCGTCGCTGCTGCTGCGCCGGGTCGCGGAGCAGCGGTACGCGCCGCACACCGTGGTGAACCTGGCCTTCCTGCACCATCTGCGCACGCTCGACCCGGCCACCGCGACCGCCTGCGGGGCCAACTCCCGCATCCTCACCATCGGTCCGGACGGCCGGGTCATGCTGCCCTGCTACCACGAGTGGGACGCCTCGCTCGCCTGGGAACGGCCGTACCGGGAACTGGTGCGGGACCGTGAGCTGATCCGAGTGCGGGAGGACGAGGTGGGGCACCGCCCCGCCTGCCGCACCTGCGCGGTCTTCCCCTACCTGGGCCTGCCCATGAGCCACCGGCTCACCACGCCCTTCCTGCTCCAGGCGTTCTCGCGGGAACTGGACCGGCTCAAACCGTACGCGGCGGCGCTGACGCCCGAGCGCCGTGCGGCACTGCTGGAGCGGAGCGACGCGGTGCTGACGGAGCTGGAGCGGGTGTCCGCGCCGCTACGGCCCGGAGAACACCTCGACGAGCTGTACCACTTCGAGGCGGAGGACGGGGGCGTGCGCACCGGCCTTGCGGAGGAGCCGGTAGCGGTGGAGGAGTTGCTGGCGGACCACGCCCACGACGACTGCTGGCGGGTCCAGCGGACCCCGCACCGGATCGTCCGGCTGCTGTACACCGAGATCCTTCCCGCACTGGCCGCTCACGAGCAGGGCGGCGCCACACAGGTGTCCGCACTCTCCGCGGACGTCCTGGACGTCCACCTCGACTGCTGGCGGATCCTGCTCGCGCTGCTGCCCGGAGGCGGCGCGCCGGACATCGCCGCACGGCAGCGGCTGGCGCACTGGTGCACCCGGGCCGGACAGGCGCTCGGCGGCCGTCGCGCGGCGTCGGCGCTGGCCCTGCTGGCCTCGTTCAGCACGCTGCCCACCGCGGACATCGGCTCCTGGGGATCGCCGCGCGGACACGCGGAGGAGCCCCTGGCCGTCAAGCTGCTGCGCTCCCTGGCCGGCCCCGAGCGCCGCTCGGAACTGGCCGGCCTGTTCTCACCGGAGTTCGTCCCCGCCCTGACGGGCGGACCGGTCACAGCGGCGGCGCCGGCAGCCGGTCCGGTGCCGACTCCCGAGGAGGCGCGCGGCGGCCAGGAAGTGGAGCGATTCGTGGCCGCGCTGCGCCATGCGGACACCGGCGCGCTCCGCACGGCGCTCCGGCGCTGGAAGGCGGCGGCGGATCCGGTGACGGCCCCGGACATCGAACGGCGTCTGCTCCGCGCGGAACTCGGGGCCGGGCACCTGTGAGACCTCAGCGCCGCCGTTCGTCCCTTCCCGTACGGCCGGTCCACTCCCGCCGTACCACCGGCGACGACATCTCAATGGAGAGACCATGACAAGCTCATCCCTCCGGTCCGGCTATGACGTCGTCATCCTCGGTGGCGGAGTCGCCGGATGCGTACTGGCGGCACGCCTCACCGAGGATGCCGGCCGGTCCGTGTGCCTCGTCGAGGCGGGCCCCGACTACGGACCGCGGCAGCAGGAGTGGCCCGAGAAGGTCTTGAACTCCCGTGCCCTGCCGCGCGACGACGTGTGGGAGCGGCACACCGCGTTCTACCGCATCCGGGCCCGGATCCTGGGCGGCTCGTCGTGCATCAACGGCGCCTGGAACACATGGGGATCGCACGCCGACCACGCGGAGTGGACACGCGCCGGCGGCGAGCGGTGGTCGGCCGGTGCGCTGGAGCCGTACCGGCTCCGGGCCGTGGAGCGCATGGGGCTGCGCACCGTCCCGGACGACGAACTCTCCGCCTGGACCTCGGCCGCCCTCGGGGCGGCGCGTGAACTCGGCTACGGGGAAGTGGACATGGGTACCCCCGGCCGGCCCGGCTACGGCCGGCCGCTGCTCAACTCGGTCGACGGGCTGCGCCGGAACGCCGCCTTCGCCTACCTGGACCCGGCGACCCGGTCGCGGCCGAACCTGACGATCCTCGGCAACGCCCTGGTGGACCGGCTGTTCGTACGCGCGGGCCGGGTGCTCGGCGTGCATGCCGTCCTGAACGGGGAGCAGGTGACCCTGGGGGCCGACACGTACGTACTGGCGTCCGGCACGTTCGGCTCCCCCACCGTGCTCCTGCGCAGCGGCATCGGTCCCGCCGCGCACCTGAAGGAGAACGGAATCCGCTGCGAGGTGGATCTGCCGGGCGTCGGCGCCAACCTGTCCGACCAACCGGGTGTCTTCGTACCCCTGTCGCCCACGGACGGCCTGAACAGGGCGTTGGCGGCCAAGGAGTCGGCCGGGGACCTGTACGTCAGCCGCATGCTGATCCGGGCGGCCAGCGAGTACTGTCCGGACGGGGCGTGGGATCTGCATCTGCTGCCCACGGCCGGCCCGCCGCTGTTCGGCACGCTTCCGCCCGGGCAGTACGAGGCCGGTATCTCCGCGTTCCTGATGAAGCCGGTCTCGCGCGGGCACGTCCGGCTCCGCTCGGCCGATCCCCTGGAGCCCCCCGAGATCGACCCCGCCTTCCTGACCGATCCGGCCGGCCGCGACATGGCCGTCGTCCGGGCGGGGCTGGAGAAGGTGCGGGAACTCGCCGCGGCCATGAAGCCGCTGGCGGACCCCTCGGACGGGACCCCGGCCCAGGCGCTGTCCGACGCCGGCCTCCGCGACCGGGTGGGCACCTACTGGCATCCGGTGGGGACCTGTGCCATGGGCCCGGCGGAGGATCCGCGGTCCGTGGTCGACGGGCAGGGCGCCGTCCATGGTGTGGCGGCACTGCGCGTCGCCGACGCCTCCATCCTGCCGACCGTGCCCGCCGCCAACACTCAACTGCCGGTCCTGGCCGTCGCCGAGATGCTCGCCGACACCCTTCGCGCCTGACCGCCCCTCCACCACCCGCACTCACCACGGAGACCGCCATGGCGGCAGAGACCGACATACGCGCGCACAAGCTGATTTACGGCTGCATGGGACTCGGCGGAGGCTGGGACACGAAGCCGTACACACCCGAGGACGTCCAGCACGCCGAGACCGCCATCGAGGCGGCCCTGGCCGCCGGCATCACGGCTTTCGACCACGCCGACATCTACCGGTACGGCAAGTCGGAGGCCGTCTTCGGCGAGGTGCTCGACCGCAGCCCCGGGTTGCGAGAACGCATCGTCCTGCAGACCAAGTGCGGCATCCGGCTGCCCGACGGCGACCGGCCCGGGCACTACGACCTGCGGGGAGCCGGCATCCTGCGACGAGTCGAGGAGAGCCTCGTCCGGCTGCGCACGGACGTCCTGGACGTCCTCCTCCTGCACCGGCCCGACCCCCTGGCCGATCCCGGGGAGATCGCCGAAACGCTGTCCGCTCTGCACGCCCAGGGGCTGGTACGGCAGTTCGGCGTCTCGAATATGAGCGGCCCGCAGATCGCCGCCCTTCAGGCCCACGCGGATGTCCCGCTGGTCGTCAACCAGCTGGAGATGAGCCTCGCGCAGCGAGACTGGGTGGAGGCGGGCGTCCTGTTCAACACACCGGACGCCACGCGGAACGGCTTCGCGCCCGGCACGCTGGAGTGGTGCGCGGCCAACGGCGTCCGGCTGCAGGCCTGGGGGCCACTCGCCCGGGGCCACCTCACCAGCCCCGTGGACACGAGGGTGAACCGGCTCGTCGCGGATCTCGCCCGCCGCAAGGACACCACACCGGAGACCATCCTCCTCTGGTGGCTCCAACGCCATCCGGCGGGCATCGCCCCCCTCGTCGGCACCACCCGCCCCCAGCGCATCAGCGCCTGCGCGGACGCGGTACTCCGCGAGCCGGACCTCACCCATGAGGAGTGGTACGACCTGTGGGTCGCCGCACGCGGCGCCTCACTGCCCTGATGGTCCACGACGATGGCTGCGCCGCACCTCCCGGCGGGCCACCATGACCGAGCACCACTCGCCACGCGGCAGCCCGGCGGCGTACCGGCGTACCGCTGCGCATGCCCGCCGCGGCGGCGGGTACGACCCCTCCCGTACGGGGAGCCGCGGAAGCGGCCGAGGAACGAGGGGTGTCGGAAGTGATTCGAAAGCTGCAGGCGGTCGCGCTGGACTGCGCCGATCCGGTACGGCTCGCGGAGTTCTACGCGAATCTGCTCGGTGGCCGGGTGGTCGAGGACCCGGAGGATCCCGACTGGGTCGAGGTGCACGGGTTCGAGGGAACGCCGCTGGCCTGCCAGCGGGTGGACGGCTACCGGCCGCCCGAATGGCCCGGCCGGCAGCATCCGCAGCAGCTCCACCTGGACTTCGACGTGGACGACCTCGACGGGGAGGAGAAGCGGGCGCTCGCCCTCGGCGCGACCGTACTGGAGCGAACGGACCAGATCCGCCCGCGGGCCAACTGGCGGGTCTACGCGGATCCGGCCGGCCATCCGTTCTGCCTCTGTCTCCACTGAGGCCGTCATCCGGCAGCGACGAAGTGATGCGCCGGCGGCCTCCGCATTAGCCCATACAAATGGTTCAGCGGCGCCGCAGGGTGAACCACGGGATGGTGTGCCCCGCGCCGACGGCAGCCGGCCACTCGCGGCCGTTAGCGTTCACTCTTGTGTCGCTCAGCTATGCCTTCGTGAACCTGAAACCCGGAGTGGGAAAGACGACCAGCGCAGTCTGGCTGTCTCACGCACTTGACGAGTTGGGCGTCTCGCCCCTTCTGGTGGACAGTGACCCCGCCTCCTCCGCGCTGCGGTGGAGCGAATTGGCAGGTGGCTTCCCGTTTCCTGTGATCGCCCTCCCGGTGGGCGACGTGCACCGGCGCGTGAACGACTTCCTCGGCAGTCGGCGGGCAGTGGTGTTCGATGCCCCGCAGCTCGAGGACCACGCCCACATCGCCCGGAGCATCATGAGATACGCGAGCGAGTGGCTCGTGCCGGTGACGCCAGCCCCCATCGAGCTGGACCGCATGGCACCCATCGGCGGTGAGATGGGCGACGTGCAGTCCTTGCGTGCTCAGCCGGCCCGCGCCGCTGTCCTGCTGAACCGCACGAATCGTCCCGACGCCACGCGCACCGGTCCCGACGCCGACGCCCGCGAAGCTCTCACCGAGCGGGGCTTCGACGTGTTGTCCACCCATATTCCGCGGCTCGACCTGTACGCCCAGTCGTTCGGCAGCCCGGTGCAGGTCAAGGGCTCGGCGTACATGGACCTCGCGAGCGAACTCATCAAGCGTCAGGACAAGACGTGAATCAGCGCAAGGACACCTACCGAGCTGCATTGCAGCGCGGACCGGACGTCACCGAACCCCGTCGCGTCAAGGTGAGTCGGCTGCATACCCGATACGTCCGGGTGACCATCGAACTCGACCCTGCCCTACCCCGTGACCTGACCCAGTGGATGGAACCACCTGTGTCCGCACTCGTGCGCGTCGGTTCCGCCGTACTGCGATCCCTGACGGGACATCGCAACTGGTCGGCGGCAGCAGACGATCCGCAGGCGATTGCCGGTGAGGGCCAGGAAGTGGCTGACTGAGCGCTCTGTGCAGCGGCGGGGTGCGCCCGGCAGCGATCGTGCTGGGAGCGTGCGAGGCGGCGGGAAGCGGCCGATACGGTCAGTCCAGCAACTGCGCGCTGCCGGCCGGTTCGCGTCGCGCCTGTCCGTTGATGCGGTGCCGTTCGATGGACGAGCGCCGGTACACCTCCTGCCGCACCCGCTGGATCTCGCCGATGGGCCGGTGCTCCTCGCGTGATCGCCAGGGTGTGATCGACGTGGCGTCGGCGGCGGCCAGGTTGTCGTCGCCGCCGATGTCCTGGCGCGGTAGATCCACGCGGGCGACCGTGACCCAGGGCGACAGGTCCTCCGGCCACTTCACGGAGGTGTTGTCGACCGGCATCCGGGCGAGATCGGTGTTGAGCTGGACCTGGAGTTCGAAGGAGTGGTCGCGCTCCGCGACTTCGGCCACCAGGGTGCGGCGGAATGCCTCGTTGTCCGCGCGCACGTCCACGATCTGGTGTGTGAGGGAGGCCAAGGACGTGGCCGTCGGGGCGGTGCGAATCTTGGCGATGTGGTCGCCGTGCCGGAACGCACCCATGCTGTTGTAGGTGTACGACAGCAGGTTCCTGCGCGGGACGGTCGTGAAGGACAGCATGGCGAACAGTTCGTCCCACAGCCAGCTGTCGGGACCGGTGAGCGTCCCCCGGCGGGTCAGGAACTCCGCCATCCAGGTCTTGCGGCGGGCCGGGTTCACCAGGGCCTCGGGCAGTTCGGCGAACAGGTCCTCGATGACCATGTAGTCGTAGGCGGTGTTCGCGAAGAAGACCTCGTTGTTGATCAGATTGAGGTCGAAGGTGCCGCTGTCGCGTTCGTCGTCCAGCAGCGAGGGGCCGGGAACACCGAACAGTTTGATGCCCATGCCGCACGCCGCGCCCAGTTGGTGGTCGGGGCGGTGATGGCCCAGGCCGTTGGAGTAGCGGACGACGGCGTCGTACACGGTCGGACGGGCGAAGATGCCCTGGCCATGGAGGCCGAGGTTGTCACCCACGGTAACCGTGGCCTTGAGGAGGCCGTAGGTCTTTCCGTGGGCGGTCCGGATGGCGCGGCCGACGGCCTGGCGCTCCACGGAGGAGCGGGTGCGATGCGCCACCTGCGCCAGAACCGCTTCCAACTCCTGCTGGTAGGTCGGACGTTCGGTGGGGCGGTAGTCCTCGTGGCGTACGGGGTTCACGATGCCACCTTCCTGTGTCGTGGTGTCCTGCCCCAGACGCTAGTCAGCAATTCAATTGCGCACAACCTAACGCGCTGTGATGAAACACACGCAAGGCCCTCAGGGACTTCGTCGGCCATGGGAACGCGTTCGTCCGTTCGGCACAGCCCGCTGACACACACGCCTGGCTTGGCGTGCGGGGACGCCTGAATGCACGGACGCTGGAAGCCACGGGCTCGGAACCGATGGTGAGGGGCGATGATCGTAACGGTGGTGTCGATGCCGGACGCGACCAGTACGCGGACGGATCTGGCGGAGGCACATCGGCGGCTCCACGCGGCCCGCTTTCTGCTCGTCGATGTCGAATTGGCCCAGGAAGCCCCGGCGGCCACCGAACCGTTGGCCCGGCGGCTCGGTCTGGGGGCCGAGGAGCTGGCCTGGTTCGGCCGGACCGAGGAGCCCGTCCGAGCCGATTTCCTTGGAGACCTCCTCGGACTGGTCGTGCCGGTGATCCATGACGAGCGCATCGCTCACATCCACGCGGTGGCGAGCGACCGCTTCCTGGTCACGGCGCACCATGGCCAGGCGGTCCCGGCGGCGGACATCGTGGGACAGCTGCTGCGGGAGAAGCCCCACGACTCCGTGGCCGTGCTCTTCCTCATCCTCCAGGAGGCCCTGGCGACCTTCCGGCGGGCCGCGGTCGCGGCGCTGCTGGAGGTGGAGGAACTGGAGGACAGCTTGTTCCAGCAGCGGCGCCCCGAGTACGTCTACCGGCTGGCGCAGCTGCGCCGTCGCTCGGCCATGCTGCACCACTCACTGCTGCCCTACCTCCAGGTGATGGACGAGGTCATCACCCGCAGGTTGACGAGCGGCGACTTCCCGGAGGAACGGCGACGACTCGCTCGGGAGTTCCAGCACGCGGCACGTCCGGTCCTCGCGACCATCGAGTCCCTCCAGGATGCCACCCGCCGGGCCCTCGCCAGCTACTCGTCCCTGGTCGCGGGCGAGCAGAACTCTGTGATCAACCGACTGGCCATCGTGTCGGTGATCTTCCTGCCGTTGACGTTCCTGACCGGGTTATTCGGCATGAACTTCACCTTTCTGACGGACGAACTGGAGAGCAGATCCGTCTTCTGGCAGCTCGCCGTGGGGCTTCAGGTGGCCGTACTGCTCATCGCCCTCTACACGCTGCACCGCACCCGCATCTGGCGCAGACTGCGGGACGAGGACTAGCTGTGCCGAGGCCCACATCCGGAAGGAGGGGACCTATCCGCCGTCCTTCTACCTGTTCCTGGTCATCGCGGCGCTCATCGGCAGCGTCGGCATCGTGACGAACTCGCAGATCCTCGTCGTGGCGGCCATGGTGGTCGGTCCGGAGTACAACGCGATCACCGGCATCGCCCTCGGCCTCGACCGCCGGAACCGTCGCCCGGTCCGGGAGGGGGTGCGCGCCCTGACGGCCGGGTTCTCGCCGGCCATCGTGGTCACACTGGGATTCGCGGCGATGGTGCGGGCCGCCGGCCCGCAGTCGGCGGCTTTCGAGCTGGGTCTGCGTCCCGTGTCCCACCTCATCGACACACCCGACTTCTTCTCCGTCGCCGTCGCCGTCCTCGCCGCCATCGTGGGCATCGTCTCGCTCGCCGAGGCACGCGGCAGCGCTCTCCTCGGGGTCTTCATCTCCGTGACCACGATCCCCGCCGCCTCGGACATCGCCGTCTCGCTCGCCTTCGCCGACTGGCACCAGGCATGGGGGTCGCTGGTGCAGTTGCTGCTCAACGTAGTCGTGCTCGTGATCGTCGGGGTCCTCACCCCGCGTCTGCAGCGACGCCTGTGGCGCCGCGCGGCTCGCCGTGCCGCGGCGGAGCGCTACGGACGGTGAACAGGTCACCCTCCGCGACGGGCGTCCATGACGCGGGCCGGCCCCGACAGGCCGTGACCGTTCCTGCGGCTTAGGCTGATCGAGGGGGTCAGTCGGGTGAACCGCACACCGGAAGGGCGCCCCGATGGACGACTACCCCCTGATCGAGAATCATGGTCTGCTCGGTGATCTACAGACATCGGCGCTGGTGACCACGGACGGGACGGTCGACTGGCTGTGTGTCCCGCGGTTCGACTCGCCCAGCGTGTTCGGCGCGCTCCTGGACAAGGACAAGGGCGGCCACTGCACGGTCCGGCCGATACACGAGACGTATGGGACCAAGCAGTTGTACCTTCCCGACACGGCGATCCTGGTGACCCGGTTCATGACCGAGGCGGGTGCCGGGGAAGTGCTGGACTTCATGCCCGTGACCGGGGCGACGGCCACGCCCAGCCACCGACTGGTCCGCATGGTCCGCTGCGTGCGCGGCAGCATGACATTCGAGATCGACATCGCTCCGCGTTTCAACTACGGCCGCACGGCCCATCAGTTGCACATCACCGAGCAGGGATCGGTGTTCGCCGCCGAGAACGGCATGCAGCTCACCGTGCACCCCATTCGCGAGCCGGAGGACAAGCGGCTGACGGATGTTCTCGTGGACCGGGGGAACGACCTGCACTTCTCGCTGACCCTGCGGGCGGGCCAGCAGCGCGGACTGGTCCTGGAGTCGGCCGCCGAAGGGCCGCCGAGGCAGATGCGGCTCGCCGAATACCATCAACTCTTCGACGAGACCGTCAGGTTCTGGCGCTCCTGGCTGAGCCAGTCGCGGTACTCGGGTCGCTGGCGGGAGACGGTGGAGCGCTCCGCGATCACCCTGAAACTCATGACGTACGCCCCGAGCGGCGCCGTGGTGGCCGCCCCGACGGCGGCCCTTCCCGAGCAGCTGGGCGGCGAGCGCAACTGGGACTACCGGTTCACCTGGGTCCGTGACGCCGCCTTCTCCGTGTACGCCCTGCTGGGCCTGGGTTTCACCGACGAGGCCAGGGGGTTCATCAAGTGGCTGGGCGACCGGGTCAGCGAACGGGCCGGCTCCGGCGGGGGCTCCGGCCCGCTCAACATCATGTACCGGGTGGACGGCTCCTCCGATCTGAAGGAGGACATCCTCGAACACTGGGAGGGCTACGCCGGTTCGGCCCCGGTGCGGATCGGCAACGGCGCCGCGACACAGCTCCAGCTGGACATCTACGGCGAAGCCCTGGACAGCGTGTACTTCGCGCACCAGCACGGGTTCCAGGTGGGGCACCACGGCTGGACCTCGCTGCTGACGAACCTCGACTGGCTGGTCGACAACTGGGACCAGCCGGAAGAGGGCCTGTGGGAGACCCGCGGCGGCCGCGAGCACTTCACCTACGGCCGTGTCATGTCATGGGTGGCCTTCGACCGCGCGCTGCGGCTCGCCGAGTCGAACGGGCGGCCGTCCGCTGCCGCCCGCTGGAGCAGGGAGCGGGACGCGATCTACGAGCAGATCATGAGCAAGGGGTGGAGCGAGGGACGTCAGGCCTTCGTCCAGCACTACGGTAGTGACGTGCTCGACGCCTCGCTCCTGCGCATGTCGACGGTCGGGTTCGTCACCCCCGAGGATCCGATGTGGAAGTCGGCCCTCGACGCGATGGAGGAGGAACTGGTCAGCGACAGCCTGGTCTACCGTTACAACCCCGCGGCCTCGCCCGACGGTCTGCGGGGCTCGGAGGGCACCTTCTCGCTGTGCACGTTCATGTACGTCGACGCCCTGGCGCGGGCTGGTCGGGCCGATCGGGCGCGGCTGGTGTTCGAGAAGATGATGGGGTACGCCAACCATGTGGGCCTGTACTCGGAGGAGATCGACCCGACGGGCCGTCAGCTGGGCAATTTCCCCCAGGCGTTCACTCATCTCGCCCTCATCGACGCCGCCCTCACCCTGAACGAGGCTCTGGACCGGCGGTAGTCCGGGCAGGTCAACCGGCCGGCGGTGCGGGGCCGGGAAGCACCGGCGTGTCGCCCTGCGCCCCGGGGCGGGCCGAGTTCGGTGACCGGTTCCAGCCGGCCGTCACGCCGTACGACGAACAGGGCGTCGTACCCCGGTGCACGGGGCGTCTGCGCGGGCTGAACTGCGAATCCGGCCGGCAGCAGGATCAGGGCCGGGACCCGCAACCGGCTCGCGAGAATCCGGCACCCGACGGCGAGGGCAAGGTCAGACCGATGCCCAGCAGGATGTCGTCCTCGGTCACCGGGCTCCCACTTTCGGGGGCGCGCCTGGGGAGTGCGGGCCCGCCCCAAGGTCAGCCCCCGTCACCGGTACCGGTGCCCCGCAGGTCGGCGTCGGTGAGCCCCTCCAGCTCGCCATGGGTGTCCAGCCAGTAGAGGAAGGCGACTGCGGGGACGACGAGCACGACGGCGACGAGGGTGACGAGGGCCAGCCAGCGCAGTGTGGTGTGCGCGCCCGCGCCCTCGGCGACGGTCAGGGAGGTCGGGACGAGGTAGGGGCGCTGCGCCATGCCCCAGGCGAGGACGGCCGACGCGACCACGCCGACCGCCGTGACCCGGGACCAGCCTGCGGAGGAACGGGTCAGCAACCATGCGGTGGCGAGGGTGCCGAGCGCCGCAACGACGACGAAGAAGAGTCCCACGCCGTGCGTGAGCCCGTGCCACACGTGCGGCGCGTCCCCATGGGTGACGACCAACATGATCACGGCCAGGACGGTGAGGGCGCCCAGAGCGCCCAGGGCCCGTCGGCGGAAGTAGGCGTCCAGATCCGGCGCGTCGAAGCGCCGGGCGTCCGCGGCGAGGAAGACGGCGCCGAGCGATGCCGTGGCAGCGATGGCGAGCAGACCGAACAGCAGGGAGGTGGGATTGGCCCAGGCATCCGTCGACGCCGTCGCCGTGGAGGTCACCCGGCCGGATGCCACTCCCCCGGCCGCGGCCCCCAGGAAGAACGGGGTCAAGAGCGACGAGACGGCGAAGACCGCTCCGTACAGGCGCCGGCCGGCCAGCCGCCGCGCGGGCTTGCGCAGGGCGAAGCCGGCGCCGCGCAGCACGATGCCCACGGCGGCCAGCGCCAGGGGCAGCCACATCGTGGTGAAGACCTGCTGGAAGAAGACGGGAAAGCCCGTCCACATGATGACGAGTACGAAGATCAGCCAGACGTTGTTGACCTCCCAGACGGGAGCCATCGCGTGGTCGATCAGCCATCGGGAGCGTTTGCCGCGCTCCGCGCCGCCCGCCGTCAGGTCCCAGAAGCCGGCTCCGTAGTCGGTGCCGCCGCCGCAGGCATAGGCGGCGATCGCGAGCAGCAGGACGATGGCGATGACCCCGGCGATCACAGTCGGCTCCCGGCGGAGCGCGGCCCGTACGGGGTGTCCGCCTCGGGGGTCTCCTTGGGTGCCGGCGGTCCGCCCGTCTCGTCGGCGAGCCGCCAGCGCGACCGCATCTTCAGCAGGACCACGAGGAACGACCCGAACACGAAGACGTACACGGCGACGATCACACCGAACATGACCCACAGACTGCTGGAACGCGTGGCCGTCACGGCTTCGGCGACCCGCATGTTCTGGTACACGATCCAGGGCTGGCGTCCGACTTCGGTGGTGATCCAGCCGCATTCGACGGCGACGACGGAGGCGAGGCCGGCCACGGCCGCGCACCGGAAGAACCAGGGTGATCCGGGCAGCCTGCGGCGCAGCAGCCAGAGTGCGGCGTACCAGAGGGCGAGCAGCACCAGCACGGAGCCGATCCCGACCATGATGTCGAAGGTCCAGTGCGCGATGGTGGCCTGAGTGGCCGTCGGCCGGTCGTTCGCGGACACGGACGTCAGCCCGGTCACCTTGGTGTCCGGGCGGAACCCGGCGAGGATGGAGTCGAGCTGGGGGATCCGGATGCCGCCGGAGATGGTTCCGTTCGGATGCAGCCGGCCGAAGAGGTATTCCGGCTCGTGCGTGTGGGTCTTCCAGACGATCTCCATCGCGGCGAACTTGACCGGCTGTTTGTGGAAGACCTGCCGGGCGATGGAGTCACCGAGCACGAACTGCACGGGTGTGAACACCGCGGCGAGCGTGAAGGGGATCGTGAAGCCGAGCCGGTGGTAACGGTCCCGGCGGCCGCGCAGCCACCCGACCGCGTAGACACCGGCCACCACATAGCCCGCCGTCACCAGCATGGCCACGACGAAGTGCCAGAACTGCGGGCCGAACATGGGCGTGAAGACCGCTTTCCAGATCTTCACGTCGACGGGGTTGCCGGCGGAGTCGAGGGTGAAGCCTCGCGGGGTGTTCATCCACGAGTTGGCGGCCAGGATGCCGAAAGCGCCGAGCAGGGCCGTGACGGGCAGGGGCAGGCCGAGCAGGAAGTGGGTCCGGGAGGGAAGCCGTCGCCAGCCGTAGAGATAGATGGCGATGAGGACGGCCTCCAGGAAGAAGGCCCAGGCCTCGACACCGAACCCGATGCCGAACACGTCACCCCATCGGCCGAGCATGCCCGGCCACAGGAGCCCGAACTCGAAGGACAGCACGGTGCCGGTGACGACTCCGATCGCGAACTGGACCGCCATGACAGCCGACCACCGCCGTGCCAGCAGCAGGGCGGTCGCATCGTCGCGGCGCAGACCGTAGCCGTGCATGATGAGCGTGATCAGCGGCAGTGCGACGCCCAGGGGTACCAGGATGATGTGGGAGGCGAGGGTGAAGGCCATCATCGATCTGGCCGGGAGCGTCTGCGGCGGCGTGTCCGCCAGCAGCAGGACCGTGTGCATGGGGGCCTTTCCGGGGCGGACGCGGGTGACGTGGGTCAGCCGCCGGTGGCGAAGCCGGGGAAGAGGGTCATGCCGCCGTCCACGTACAGAGTGGTCCCCACGACGTAGTCCATGAGGTCGGAGGCGAGGCCGACGACGGCGTTGGCGATGTCATCGGGGTCGCCGATCCGTTTGTAGGGGATCAGCCGCATCAGATCCTCTTGCGCCTCGGGAGTCTCCCAGGCGCTGCGGTTGATGGGTGTCTTGATGGCTCCGGGGGCGACCGCGTTCACGCGGATCCGCTTCGGGGCGAGTTCCTGGGCCAGGGTCTCCATCATCATTTGCACGCCGCCCTTGGACGCGGCGTAGTTGACGTGACCGGCCCAGGGGATGAGCTGGTGCACCGAGCTCATGCAGATGATCTTCCCGGCCGCGCGCGACACCTCCGGGACGATCCCGCGACGCAGGAACTCCTTGGCCGCCTCACGGGCACAGAGGAACTGGCCGGTGAGGTTGACGTCCAGAACCTTCTGCCACTGGGCGAGGGTCATCTCCGTGACCGCCGCGTCGCGCTGCAGTCCCGCGTTGGCGACGAGGATGTCGATCGTGCCGAATTCCTGGACCATCCGGTTCATCATGGCGACGACCTGGTCCTCGTCGGACACGTCCGCCTCGTAGGCGTCCGCACGGACTCCGAAGGCGGTGATCTCCTCGACCACCTTCTCCGCGTCCTCGCGGCCGGCCACGTAGTTCACCACGACGTCCGCCCCGGCACGGCCCAGGGCGACGGCGGTCGCCCTGCCGATTCCGGAGTTCGCCCCGGTGACCAAAGCCTTCTGGCCCTTCAGCAGATGCGCGGGGATCAGGCCCTGCGTTGCGCCCTCGGTGGAACTCACGATGTCCTGCTCCTCCACTACGTGCCGGGCCCGGGTTCAGGCGTCAGACAATCACCGTGCCGGGGCGTCCGCATGCCGCGGTGGAGTGCGTTGCGCTGCCTGGCCGAGGCTGTTCGCCCGGACGGGGCGCAAGCGCGGACTGTGCATCAGCCGAGCCGCTCCAGCAGGTGGTCGCCCACGCGGAGGGCGTTCGCGATGGCCGTCAGGGACGGATTGACCGCGCCGATGCTCGGGAAGAAGCTGGTGTCGACGACGTAGAGGTTGTCCACGTCGTGGGCCTTGCAGTTGACGTCCAGCGCCGAGGTCGCCGGGTCGGTGCCGAAGCGCACCGTGCCGGCCTGGTGTGCGGTGGCACCGATCGGCATGCCCTTGTGCAGGTAGATGCTGCGGGACAGCAGGTGGTGCTCGTGCATGCCGAGATGACCGAGCATGTGCTGCAGCTTGTGCCGCAGGCGCTTGAGGCCGGCGACGTTGTTGCCCTCGTCGAGGGTGAGACGGATACGGCCGTCGTCCTCCAGGGTCACCCGGTTGTCGGGCTGAGGCAGGTCCTCTCCACACAGCCAGAAGTCGACGGCGTGATGGGCCAGGACTTCGAAGGGCATGTCCGGCGCCACGGCCCCGGCCCAGCGCGGGGCCTGACCGTGTATCTGCTCGGTGTCCGACTTGCCGAGCATCTGGATTCCGCCGAGCGGGTAGTCCCAGTCGTCCGCGCCCAGGTACCAGTCGTGCAGGGCGAGAGTCTTCTGGAACTGGGTGTCGTTGGGCTCCTTCGAAATGGCCATCAACGCGAGGTTGTTGTGGCGCATGTAGTGCCGGCCGACCACATCCGAGCTGTTCGCCAGTCCGCGCGGGTGCCGGTCGTTGGCCGAAGCGAGCAGCAGTGCCGCGGAGTTGACGGCTCCGCAGGCCACGACCACGACGTCGGCCGAGAACCGGGCCTCCTCCTCGCCCGGGAGCTGGGCGACGACGGAGGTGACGCTGCGCCCGGTGGGGTCGGTCTCCAGTCGCGTGACGCGAGCGTTGGTCACCAGTGTGACATTGGGGTGTCGGAGGGCCGGCTCCACGCAGATCACCTGGGCGTCGGATTTGGCGCGGAGCAGACACGGGAATCCGTCCACCCGATTGCAGCGGATGCAGGCGCTGGAGCGGGTGGCCCGGCCGGACTCGTCCTGGATGAGGTCGACCCCGATCGGCAGGTGGAAGGGATGCAGTCCCTGTTTCTCCAGGTCGAGGCTCAACTGCTCGATGCGGGGCTCGTGTTCCACCGGTGGATGGGCGTACTGCGCGCTGCTCGGCCCTTCCCAGGGGTCCTCGCCGTGCCGGCCGTGCACCAGATAGAGGTGCTCCGCCTGGGTGTAGTACGGCTCCAGGTCGTCGTAACCGATCGGCCAGGCGGGAGACATGCCGTCGTGGTGGCGCAGTTCGCCGAAGTCCTCGGGGCGCAGCCGGAACAGCGCGGCGCCGTAGAACTTGGTGTTGCCGCCGACGTAGTAGTTCACCTCTGGCGGGAACTCGTTGCCGTGCTGGTCGAGCCAGAACTCCGGGGCCCGGTACTTGGCCTTGACGAACACGGCCGTGGAGTCCCAGTTGTCGCGTTCGCGTCGTAGGTAGTCGCCGCGTTCCAGGACGAGCACGCGTTTGCCCGACGGGGCGAGGCGGTGGGCGAGTGTGCCGCCGCCGGCGCCGGTACCGATGACGATGACGTCGTAAGGGGGCAGGGCGTCCACGGCAAGCACCGTCCTTGCTCGTGCGGATGTCTGGCTGTTGCCGGCTTTCCCTCTTCGAACGTACGCGCAGTCCGATCGTGCGGCACCTGGAGCGAGCCTCGCGCCGGCCCGGTCACAGAATCGCGATCGGGTTCACCGGGGAGCCGGTGGCCGCCGGAAGCCGCAAGGGGGCGACCACGCACAGGAAGTACCAACGGCCCCGCTGCTCGCACACCGGGACCAGTTCCTCGAAGTCCAGGTAGTCCAGCAGATGCAGCCCCATGGCGTTGACAGCCAGCACGTGCACGGGGAACGGGACCTCGGCCACAGCGCTCGGCGCGGCGTCGCTGTTGCCGTCCGACCCCAGCGCGGACACCTGCCGCTCGGCCGGGAAACCCATGGCCGTGGGGTGCAGTCCCGCCCTCGCCTCGGCCACGTCCCAGGGGCCGAGGGTCCGGCGCCGCAGGCGGTGCCCCACCCGCACGAACAGCAGATCGCCGGGTCCCACCGTCGTCCGCTGCGCGGTCTCGGCCGCGGCGAGGTCCTCGGCGGTCACCTGCTCCCCCGGTTCGAGCCACGGCACTCCGTGCAGGCGCGGAATGTCCAGGAGGACACCGCGCCCGACGATGCCGTCGCTGACCAGGTCGAGCGTCAGCGCGCCGGCGCCCTCGGGCGTCACCGTGCTCGCCGGTACGCCGCCGTACAGCTCGCCGTCGAAGATCACGTGGCAGAGCGCGTCGAGGTGGCTGTCGACGTCGCCGTGCACGTTCATGGCGAACCGGTCCCGGGCGAAATGCAGCCCGCGCTCACCGGTCTCCCCGTGCGTCGGTGCGGTCATGCGGTGGGTCGCGGGCTCCGGACTGTCCGGAGCGGACCGGGTCTCGACGGGCGCGGCCAGCGACACGGTACGTCCGCTCCCGACCTCGGCCACGGCCGCCAGCACTCGCTCGGGCGTGAGCCGGTCCAGCGCCCCGCGCCGGTGACACCCGCTGTCCTCGGCCTGGCCCCGCAGTCGGCGGTACAGGTCGCGGAAGGCCGCCTCGGGCATGGGCTCCGGTGCCGTGGAACGCGGATGCTTGGGCTGCGGGTGTGACGTCATCAGGAACTCCTGCGGAAGCGCCCCGGCCGGCACTCGGGGCTGTCGTCGGGCCGGGTGTCCGGTGGCACGGCCGGCCTGCCCACCGGCGGTACGGCGCGCCAGGGCGGCAGCAACGTCACGGTCACGAAGCCGGCCTCGGCGGGGAGGACCGCCACAGGGATCACCACGCCCCTCCCCTCATAGCAACACCCGGCGGCAGGCCCCGCATGTCCGGACAGTGCCGGCGGGATGCCGGCACAAACACGTCCACTCCCGAGGGGCGACTTCACTCACCGGGGCGGGCGATCAACGCGGCCGCCGTACCTGGCCAACCACGCCAGATGGGCGCGCGCGGCTGCATGGCGGGTCCTCGGACGGCCGCGTGGGCTGACGGCGCTACACCATCCGGTGGCTTATGACTGTCGCAGCGTTATGCAGCTAATGCGATTTCCTATTCATTCCACTATCCAGCTCTTGGTGCTGACCAGCCGTCAGAACGCTCAGACCCCAGTCAAGGAGAGTGGAGTACATGATGACATCGCCGCGATGGCGATCTGTTCCGGCGTCATCCGCCATGGCGTCCGCGCTTGCCGCAGCCCTGCTGGCGAACGCAGGAACCGCCTACGCACAGGACGACACCACCCCGCACCCGACGCCCGCGCACCCGAAGTCAGCCACTCACCCGGACAAGCCCGCCCATCCGATCCACCCGGTCAAGCCGGAGTACCCCTCCAAGCCGGCGCATCCGGTCAGGCCGGAGTACCCGTCGAAGCCAGCCCGAACACCCGGTCAAGCCCGAGTACCCCTCCAAGCCCGTACACCCGGTCGAGCCCGAGTACCCCTCCAAGCCCGAACACCCGGTAAGGCCGGACTACCCCTCCAAGCTGAACCACGACGCGCCTGAGAGGGAGCACGGCTGGCGCTCCTGAATGGCCGCTGGGGCCTCCAGCCCGGCGGTCCCTCCGTGACGAAGGGACCAGGTTGGCCGCAGAGCCGGGCCGGATGCGCTCGCGCGGCGGCAGCAGGCAGCAGGCTGCACGTCGAGGGTGCGCAGCCCCGATCCATGCCGGTCGGGAACCAGCGATCGGTGCTCCTGCCGTCCCGGTCAGCGAGCCACCATTACCTCGCTGACCGCTCGTGGCGTCGCATCAGTGCCACTCCGATTCCTCGTCGATCGCCTATGCGCCCGCCGATCGACGCGCAGCAGATGCACGGTGCCGTCAGAGGCGCTGCCACGGCCCGCACGAGGCCGGCGGCGGCTAGTCGCTGCTGGACCGCTTCGAGCGGCCAGTGGCCGGATCACTTCTCCTTTGAGCGCACGATCACGACCGGGCAGCTCGCATGCTGCGACACGTGCTGGCTGACGGAGCCGAGCAGGGCACGCGCGAACCCGCCCCTGCCCCGGCTGCCCACGACCAGGACCTCGGCTCCTTCCGCTGCCCGCAGCAGGACGTCGGCGGGGTTGCCGTGCACCACATGGGTGCGGACCGAGCCGGCCGCGTCCGCACCGAGCACGTCGGTCAGCTCCTTCCGCATCCGCTGCCGGGTCTCGTCCTCGTCGACGTCCATGTCCACGGCCGGCGCCGACCAGCCGTACAGACCGGGCAGCTCCCACACCGCGACCGCGTCGACGGTGCCGCCGACCAGGACCGCATAACGCACGGCCCAACGCAGGGCCTCGTACGAGGACGGCGACCCGTCGACGCCGACCACCACCTTCGGGGAGACATCCTTGTCCATGGGTCCCACCTCTCTTTCGACGTGTGCGCGCACCTGGCCGCCGGGTCCCCTCTGTTCTCCACGCTGCGGGACACATGGCCGCGCCGCCAGAGAAGGGCCTCCGGCGGCATGACGCGGGGTGCTGCGTTCGGCGGCCGTAGCGCGTCACCCAGCCGGGGCCCGCACCCCCCCTCGCGACCCCACCGGGAGAGACGGCGGCGAAAGCCACCGCCACACCATGTATGTCGCCTGCCCCGGCAGCCCAGGCCGCGAGCGGCAGCCTCACGACGGCGACAACCGTCAGGAAGACGCGGCCATGCTGGTAGGTGTCGCCGATCGTCTCGGCCTGGCAGAGACTTACTCCCTGGGGCCCCACGGCTTCGGGCAGGCGTCGAGGCGACGAACCTGTGGACGGAGGGACGATGAGCAAGCGCAGCCGGGCCGGCCGGCACATCGGCCGCGCTCCCTGCGGCGCCCCGCTGCCGTCGACCAGGACGGCGCGGCTGCGGGCGGCGCGGCCGACGGCCGCCTCCGTCCACCTGCGTGCCCGCGGCGCGTCCGGAGACTGGATGCTGCTGCCCGGGGGCACGTGGCGGCGCGTCGAGACCATCCGCGTGCGGAGCCTGTTCGGCTGACAGCGGGAAGACGCGAGCAGCACGCCCGCTCCGGCACGACCGCGACCGGGCACTGGGCGTGGTGGAGAAGTGCGTGGCTCACCCGGCCGAGCTGGAGCACGAAGCGGCCCGCTCGCTGAGTGCCCGCGGCGTTCGCGAAGGCCACACCGTCCGACCGCTCCCGCAGCCGGCACCGCCCGGCCTCCAGCTCCACGCCCCATCCGTACGGCAACTCGTCGATCTGAGCGCGCTGCGGTTCATCGCCTGGGTCGGCGAGCCCCTCAGCGCGGAGGCCGTGATGTGGGGACGGGACGTGCTCGGACCACCGGTGCACGACAACTGGTGGCAGACATGGCCGGGCCGAGGTCGCCGACGAGTGCTCGAGGAGCCCGCTGTCCAGGGCGAGCCGGCACTCCGGCCCGGCCGGCCGTCCATGTACCGCGGCTGGAGAGCACGCGTCCCCAGTCACCGGGAATCCGTGGTCATGCCCTGCGTCCCTCAACGAGGGCGTCATCGGCCGTCGCGGCGCCACTCGTAGCGCCACGCCGCGTCGAGGTAGCGATCCTCGTCCGGGCAGTCGGGTCGCGGCGGGCCGAGGCGGCGTGCCCCTTCCACGCACCGTTCGTCGTCGTGGAGGGCGAGACCGTACACGGCACTGGCCTGGACCCTGCGGTCCGCGTCGTCCAGCAGAGCGGCCAGGGCGTCGGCGAAGACGGGGTCCCGGTCCCTGCCCTCGGCGATCGTGAGGCAGGCGTACTGCCGTACCACCGCCTCCGGATCGGTCATCAGCTCCGGCAGCGCCTTGCGGACGGCGTCGGAGAAGACAGGCGGTGAGGACCAGGTGCTGAACCCCTGGGCCACCGCCCGCCGCACTCGGGCGTCGCGGTGCCCGGCGTGGGGCAGGAGCGCCGCCTCCGCGCGGGGGCCGGGGTGTTCTGCGAGGGCCACCAGCACCTCGGTGAGCACGGCGAGGTCCGCCTCCTCGGCCGACCAGTCGGTGAAGACGTCCAGGGCGGGGCCGGCGAACGCGTCCTCGTCGCTGCCGTCGAAGAGATGGGTCAGCCGTAGCACCTCGGCACCGAACAGTCGGCGGAGCGGGTCCGGATGGGTGCGCAGCGTCGCGGCCGCCGTCCAGGTCTCCTTGTCCCGTCGGTTGGCCAGCAGGATGGTGGAGCTTCCCCACGCGGGGTGGTCCTGGTCGGGATGGGCCAACGCGCGGTCCATCAGTTCCTCGAAGGAGGCGCGGATGCCGAGCAGTTCCTCCAGGCGCGTGAGAATCGCCGCGTGCCCGTCCCGTACAGTCGTCCCGCCGAGGAAGCACTCGTCGACGCTGTTGAACTCGTCGTCCTGGACCCGGGTACGGCCGACGGCATTTCCGGCCCCTGTGCGGCGGCTCAGCTCGGCTTCGATCCCCGTCTCGTGCCAGTGACGCGCGAGGTCCCGCATCTCCAGCAGCTCGGACTTGCGGTACCGTCCCCGCACCCTGTCGTGCAGGAGCACCTCGACCAACGCCGGCGACCCCCAGTCGGCCGCCGCGCGCAACGGGAGCGGACCGTCCGGCCCGCACTGGCCGGGATCGGCGCCGTGGTCGAGCAGCAGTTGGCCGATGGCTGCGGAGTAGGTCCCGACGGCGAGCCAGAACACGGGTGTTCCCCGAGCGTCGCGCGCGTCGGGGTCGCCGCCGTCCAGGAGAAGCCTCTTCACCAGGTCGGTGTCACCGACCCGAACCGCGGCGATCAGGGGAGACTCGCCGTCCACGGCACCGCTCGTATTCGTACCCGTACCCATGGCTTCCCCGTCGCGTTCCCGCCGCTCGTGAAGTCTAGGACTGTGGTGGTCGGGACCGGAAAGCGACATCCAGGTAATCGGTGTCGCTCAGCTGACTTCCAGGTCGCGGGCGCGGTGTCCCGCACTGAAGGGCAACGAGTCGGAGGGGCGCGGCTGTGCGCGGCGTCCCGTGCCGCCGTCGGGTGAAGGCCCGGCGCTGGGGCGGACCCGCTTCGTCCACCACGGCGTCGTGCCGTGGACGGAAGTCCGCCCGGCCGTGCGCGGTCGACCGGGCCGG
This sequence comes from Streptomyces sp. NPDC045022, assembly GCF_056432605.1. Lineage (NCBI taxonomy): Bacteria > Bacillati > Actinomycetota > Actinomycetes > Kitasatosporales > Streptomycetaceae > Streptomyces > Streptomyces sp. NPDC045022. The sequence continues at coordinate 340,112 of NZ_JBWKIR010000001.1, read as the reverse complement.
GCCCGCTTTCGGCCCCGCCGGGCTCCCCATGTGGGAGGAGTCGATCACCGCCCGCGACCAGACCGGCTTCACCCGGCAGGGCACCGGTCACGGCGTCCGGTGGCCTGCGCGCCCCCGTACCCGGCGTACCTGCGTTCACCCGCACCGCGGCAGTACACGCCCCTTTCCGACACGTAGCACACCGGAAAAGGCGCCGAAAGCATGCAAATCCACGAACCGACTTTATGATCATCTGACATGGTCTCAAATCAGGTAATTTCGTCTGCACGCAGAGAGAAGGTCGAACATGACGCGCCGTCTGACGCTGGGACTCCTTCTACCCGTCACGGCCCTGCTGACGGTCGTGACACCGTCCGCGCGGGCCGCGACGGCCACCGGTCCGGGCACCGACTGGGAAGCCATCGCGAGATGCGAGTCAGGCAGCCGCTGGCACGCGAACACCGGCAACGGCTATTACGGCGGCCTCCAGTTCACGCAGTCGAGCTGGATCGCCGCAGGCGGACGCAAGTACGCGCATCGGGCGGATCTGGCGACCAAGAGGGAGCAGATCACCGTGGCCGAGCGCCTGGCGGAGCTTCAGGGCATGCACGCCTGGGGATGTTCGTGACCCGGAGACAGCGGAAGGGCTTGGTACGACAACTCACCCTGTCCGCAACCCGGCGCCCGAAGCTGGGCATCCTCACTCTCCGTGGTGAATCAGCCCGGAAGCCCGCCGGAGGGCGCACTGCTGCGCCAGGCGATTCGGCGTGTGGCTGCCTGTGTTTGTGACCGGCGGGCCCGGAGCTACCAGGTCGACTGCGAGCAGGTGAAGGACGACTGTCCGGATGAGTGCGCGCCGAGCGGGTGTTCGGCAGCCCTGCTTCGGCCGGTTCACGTGTGTTCGGTCCGTCGGGCAGCGGCATATCTCCCTGCCGCGTTTCGACCCCGCCCCCGGCCTGCGCACAGCGGACCCCGGCCGGCCGCAGCCTGCCGCCGAACGTGTGCTCACCCCGGCGAGCCCCGCATCCACGACGGCGCCCACCCTGCAGCACGCCGTCCCGGTTGCGCGGGCCGCCGGAAGCGACCCCCGTCCCGGGAAGCTGGGACCAGGGGCGAAGACCCAGGTGACGGACTACTGCCCGGTGCGGCACGCTCCGGCCGTCGTCCGGGGCCGGTCAGGCGCAGCCGCGCCGCCAGTTCCAGCCGACGAAGGTGTGACGCAGCTCCACCTCGAAGTGGCAGAAGGCGGTGCCGTCGGCCCTGATTTCGACGTACGAGTGGTGGGTGTTGGCGTACCAGGTCCCGGTCGCGTCGAAGATGCCCCGGTAGGTGAAGTCCGCGTGTGCCTCGCTGCGGGAGGCGGCGCAGCCGGTGGCGCAGCCGACGCCCTCGGTGGCCGACTTCCGCGACCAGCCCGCGTCCCACGGCTCACGGTTCCACTGCTGGGTGGCGTCCGCGGCCGTGCTCACGACGCGGCCTCCCTCGGTGGTCCAGTCCGACGTCAAGTACAGGGCGGTCATACGGATATTGCAGCAGTCGTACATCTCGTTCCAGCTGGAGAGCCGATGCCGGCCGCTCTCGGTGTCTTCGGCCCCGGCCGCTGCCGCGGTTTTCTCGGCCCGGCCGAGCGGCGTCACCCGCACCTCACCGAGCCGTGGCCTGCAGTCGGCGCCGATCGAGACCTGCTGCTGTAAGGCCATACCCGCGGGCGGCGCGGGCATTGAGCCCGTCAACCGCAGATCACCACAGGAGCGGTCGGCCCGCGCCCCGTCGCCGGCTGCGGACGCCGGAACGGCCGCGAAGGAGAGCAGAGCGACGGCGAGTGTGGAGCCACAAGCGGTTCGGATACCCACGTCTCGTCCCTTTCTTCAGCTGTCGACCCGGTCCCCGATGCCCACCCGCGGCATCTTGTGAGGGCCCGCGCCCAGTCCGTCCATGATCGGTCGGCAGACCAAGGCAGAGGCCTCCGCCGTCATCCCCTCGGGGACGCGGCCGCCGGTGCCCTCCACCCCTGCCGACCCTCCCTGGCCTTCAGGAAGTACAACGCCCCGTCTCTCCCCCGTACACGAGTTGATGCCCCACCAGCAACCACCCACCGCGCACGGCCCGTCGGAACAGCGGCTTGCGAGCCAATCCGCTGAATCCCCGGCGCACCGCAGACCATTGAGAGGCACAATGGGTGCCGTCAGCGCGCTTGGACCGGCCTGACCCACCACGGGGGCGGATTCAGGGGTCTCGATGAAGGTGCGACCGATCTGGGGTGCCGCTGCGGCGGCCGTCGCTGCCATCGCGGCGCGGGCAGCGGCCCGCCGGATCGAACGTCGGCCGGATCCCGTCCCCTACGAACGGCTCCGCCGCGAGCCCGAGGGCGAGGAAGTGTTCCTCTCCCGTCCCGACGGGACGGTGCTGCGCGCCCTCGTCGCGGGTGAAGGGCCACCGGTGGTGCTGGCCCATGGATACGGTGTCTCTCTCCTGGAGTGGAACCTGGTGCAGGCCACCCTGGTGGCGAGCGGTTACCGTGTCATCGTCTTCGATCAGCGTGGCCATGGAGGGTCGACGTTCGGGGCGGACGGCATCGGCTCCGCCCCCATGGCGCAGGACTACCTGGCGGTCCTCGAACACTTCGACGTACACGACGGAGTGCTCGTCGGGCATTCCATGGGCGGATTCGTCGCGCTTCGTGCCGTGCTCGACCATCCCTGCGTCGCCCGGCGACTGCGCGGTCTGGTGCTGTTCGCGACGTGGGCGGGCCGCATTTACGACGGAGCGCCGCACAACCGGCTGCAGATCCCGCTGCTGCGGACGGGCCTCCTCCAGCGGCTGGCACGCACCCGCACGGGCGGAATCCTCTTCGGAGCCGCTCAGTGCGGCAAACGCCCCTCGCCAGCGATGATCGACGTTTTCCTCGAGGTCTTCCTCCGCCAGGCCCACACCTCCCTCGTGCCGATCGTGCGGGCGTTCGCCCGCGAGGACCGTTACCCACGCCTGACCGCGATCACGGTCCCCACCGTCGTCATGGTCGGCTCGGCCGATCGCAGCACACCGCCCAGCCACTCCCGGCGCCTGGCCGCCGGAATACCGGGCGCACGGCTCGTCACCGTGCCGGACGCCGGACACATGTTGAACTGGGAGAACCCCGACGCCCTGGTGCAGGCCGTCGTCTCCCTGCACGAGGCTCCTTGACCCACTGCCGCCCCGCGGAACGCACGCCGCCGGGCGGCAAGCCGCCACGGGAGGTTCGGGGGCGGTTCTCGCCAGTATGCGAACGTGCTCGGCGATGGCCGGCAGCAGGCTGATCCGTCCTCCGATGCGGCTTGGGCAAAGGGTGGCGAGTAGCCGTGGTTGACCACCGTGCCGTCCTCGGCAAGGGAGCGGTCTTGGCCAGGTTGTCTCAAGCCTGCAGTGCCGAAGCAGTCAGACGTCCGCGGCCCGTCGCGGCAGCTAGGGCCAGTTCTCGCCGGCAGGCCAAGCCCTTGCGCGTTCATTCGTGGGGGTGAAAGGGGTGCGGACGGGGGAACAGGGGAACCCGGATCAAGCCTTCAGCCCCTCAGGCGGGGCACTATGAGAGCAGTTGCGCCAAAATCCCGTTAAGTGATGTTCATCCTATTCGGAGTGAGGAGCCGACTCTAGGTTCTGGGTCCATGACCAAGGCCAAGAAGACAGCAGCAACCAACGGGAAAGCGTTAGCCGTGGCGGCCGCGGTGCTCGGTGTCGTCACCGTGGTGCCGGGCCACGGTGACGCTCACGCGGCGACAGCTCAGCCGATCGTGGTCGACAGCACGCAGGACGCCCCCGATGCGTCCCGCCGTGACGGGAAGTGCCTGTCGACCAAGGGAGGATGCACGCTGCGTGCGGCAGTCATGGAAGCCAACGCGCACCCCGGTTCGACGATCACGATCCCCGCAGGCCGCTACAGTCTCGGCATACCTCCCCTGCTCGGGCGGCCCTTCACCGACTACACCCTCGCGGACGCGGCACACGGCAACCTGAAAATCTTCGCGCCCACCACCATCACCGGTGCCGGGGCGGACAAGACCGTGATCGACGGCCACGGCATCGACCGGGTGTTCACCGTCATGCGGCCGGCCACGATCTCCGGCCTCACGATTACCCGTGGCCGCTCCGAACCCACGGCGTCCGCGTACAACTACTACGGCGGTGGCGCCGCGCTGAACGCCTCCAACCTGACGATGGAGCGGGTCCGTCTGACCCGGAACAGCGGGAGGATCGGCGGTGCCGTCCAGAACATTCCGTTCAGTTCATTCACTCTGCGTGACAGCCTGGTGGATCACAACGAGGCGGGCGAGGCCGGCGGCATCCGCTTCGACTGGTCGGGGCGGATCGAGCGGTCGGTCATCACCAACAACCGGGTCGTCGACCCGTACGATCCCACCCGACCCGGCGAACTGGCCGGATACGGCGGTGGCATCGACGTACGGGGCAGCAAGGACGTCACCCTCGTGGGCTCCAAGGTGACCGGCAACCATGCCGAGAAGGGCGGTGGCGGCATCAACATCACCCTCGCCTATATTCCGGCCCCGCCGGTCAGGGTCGGCCCCGGCACGGTCCGGCTCAAGAACACCATCGTCAAGGACAACTCCCGCTTGGCAGGCGAGGACAACTGCCGTGCCGTACTCGCCCGGTTCGAGGACCTGGGTGGCAACACGGACTCCGACGGCAGCTGCGGACTGCGCCGGTAGCTCCCCTCCGACCAGTGGAAGCACCGCCAGGAGCAGCCAAGGCGGCGCTGATCGTGGCAGCCGCCGGCACCTGCCCACAGCAGCGTCGACTGCCGGCTGCGGGCAGGTAGCCAGCAGGCCGGCGGGGCAGTCTCGCTGACTGCCCCGCCGCACCGGTCCGGATACTGCAGGACCGGTGGGTGGCGTTTACCTCGCTGCCGGGATTCCTGCCGAGCACCTCGACCGGATCCTGGCCGCCGATCCGTACGCGCTCAACGGTGTTGCCACGCACCGCGTCGTGGAGTTCCTACCCTCGCTGGTCGCGAATGGCCCGGAGGGGGATGAACTCGCCTGGCCAGGACACTGGCGCGTTCTCCGCATGCCCGCGCTCGGCACCCCGCTCGCCGTCCTCACGCCATCGGTTGACGGTGCGGCCGCTGTCCTTCCTGTTTCTCATCTGCCGACTTCTGGCAGCGGATTGAGACAGCCCTGGACGGACTGCGTATCGCTGCACAAGGAAACGGGCGTCCCACGGATGTGGGCCGAGGAGGAATGCCGATGGAACGCGACGGCGCCGAACCGCAGCCGGCCCTCGCTCTGGAGCGTGACGCCGGGCAAGAGATCCAGGAATCCTTCCAGGCGATCCTGGACGCCCTTGACGCCGCACGCACCGAGCTCTATGTCGAGAACGGGAACCGGCGAACGGCGAGCCCGCCGCGATCCTTCGATCACCACGGCGAAGCGGCCGCGAACGGCAGCCGAGCAGATCCTGCCCAGGCCCCCTCGTCCCCGCCGGCTCCCCTGCCTCCGGCCGCGTATCCGCGGACACAGCGGATGGGGCCTGGGCCCGCAGGTCTGGTTCCCGCCCCAGTTCCCGCCCCTCCGCAAGGCGTTCCGCCGTCCGTCGTGGATCCGCCGCGGACCGGTCATGTGCGCCGGTCTCCGCAGGACCCCGTGGTGCAGCCGCTGTGGTCGCGCGGCGTGCCGCAGGAGGCGGGGGCGCAGCCCACCGCGAGCGAGGCAGGCCCGACGCGGTCCGAGCCGTCGGCAGCCCGCCCTGTCCCCGGGCCTGTGCCGGCGAGCGTGCGCTGCGGAGCCGGCTCGCCTCCGGACTCCCCCTGGACGGCCGACCCGGGACGCTCTGCTCCGTACACGGCGCCTCTCGGCGCCCCGCCCCATCAGACGCCACCGCGCCCGGACACCGTCCAGCCGCCCGTACCGAAGGGAAGCCCAGGACATCGGCGGTTCACCAACCGGCGGCACGTCCGGGCCGCCGGAATCTTCGGGCTGGGTGCCGTGAGCGGACTGATCCTTGCCTCTTCGCTGCTCAGGAACGAGCACTCCGAGCCGGCGGCGCCGCCTGCCTCCCTGGAGCAACCCGAACGGCCGCTGCCCGGCGACACCTCGCTCCCCGAGATCCCGGGCACCGGCGTACTGCGTGAGGGCGACAGCGGGCATGGGGTGTACGAGTTGCAGGTGCGTCTGCTCCAGATCCCGCGGCTCTACGACGGCGGTGCGATCGACGGCCGCTTCGACACGGAGGTCCGGCAGGCTGTGGCCCGATTCCAGAAAGGGTTCGGCATCCGCGGGGACGAGACCGGCGTGTACGGGGACAACACCCGCTACGCCCTCATGCTGCGTACGAAGTAGTCTCGCCGGCTGTGAACGTGCCCGGAGAGCCGGGAAGCCCCTGGTCCCGGTGAGCCATGGAGATCTTCGAGCCCGCGCCCCGCCCTGGCCACCGCCGTGGCCGCCGTAGCGGCCCTGCTGCTGTCCTTTCCCACTCCCCCGGCCACGGCCCATGCCGATGCCGGCCACGACTCCCCGGTCGTGCGCACCGACCGTGGGTTCACGGGGCAGCCGCCCGTGACGGCGGGCGAATCTTCCAGGGGATTCCGTTCGCCGCCTCGCCGACCGGTGACCTGCGCCGGCGTCCGCCGCAACCCGTCGCACGGTGGTCCGGCGTACGGGACGCCACCACACCCGCCCGTCCCGGGTACCGGTTCGTCATTCCCTGTTCGTGACGCCGTGCGACGGGGCGTCCTCGCCCGGGACGCCCCGTACCGGAGTGCCGTGGTGAGCGGCCAGTGCCAGCAACGCCACACGCAACGGCGCCGTCTCCAGGGCGGTCCACGAATCGAACCAGCGGGCCACGGCTGTTCCGCTCGCCGTCCTGAGCGTGAAGCGCGCCAACTCGTCCGCCACCTCCGGGCGGTCACGCAACCCGGAGACGGCGCTCACCGAGTGCCGTGCCCAGACCACCAGCGCGTCGCGGTACCGACGCACCTCGGCCACGGCCGCCGCACTGGCATCCTGCTGCACCATGCCCAGCCCCAGCAGCAGCCGCAGCCCGTGCGGATGACGTTCGAACGCGTCCCTGACCTCGGCCAGAAAGGTGTCCAGGCGGTGGGTGACGTCGGCGCCCGGCACCTCGGCCGGAGGCAGGGCCGCCGGCAGCTCGGTCCTGGCGCTCCAGCACGCGACGTAAATACCGTCCTTGCTGCCGAAGTGCCAGTAGAGGGAACTGGTCGGCAGACCGCACGCGGCGGAGATCATCGAGGTGGACGTGGCGGCACAGCCGTACCGCGCCATCAGTTCGCCGGCGGTGTCGAGAATCGCGTCCCGGGACCGTGCGCCGCGGTCCTGGGCCGGTGCCTCCGTCATACCGCTGACTCTGGACGACACGAGACCGACGGGCCGATGCGTGGATTCAGCCGCGCTGGAAACCGGTGCCGGCGCCTCGCCTGAACGGGAGCGCGTCACCGAGGAGTTGCCCGCCGTCGATCACCATCGTCTCGCCGGTGATCCAACTCGCGGCGTCCGAGACGAGAAACGCGACCGCCGAGGCGATGTCGGCAGGCTCCCCTATGCGCCCAAGTGCCGTCGCGTCGGACACGGCCTGCTCGTGCTCCTTCCACAGAGCCTCGGCCAGCTTCGTGCGCACCACACCCGGTGCCACCGCGTTGACGCGAACCTTCGGCGAGAGTTCGAGGGCCAGTTGTTTCGTGAGGTGGATCAGTGCGGCCTTCGACGCGTTGTACAATCCGATGTTCGCCTCGAAGGCCATGCCGCCGACCGACGCGGTGTTGACGACCACGCCGCCGTGCTCGCCCATCCAGGCCCGCGTGGCCAGACCCGTCCACAGGACGGGAGCCCACAGGTTCACGTCGAAGGTCTTGGCGAACCGGCCGTGGTCCTGATCGATGACGGGCCCGAAGGCCGGGTTGGTTCCCGCGTTGTTGACGAGGATGTCCAGGCTACCGAAGCGCTCGAGCGTCAGATCGACACAGCGCCGGGCCGCTTCTTCGTCGACCGCGTGCGCGCCGACGCCGACCGCCGTGCCCCCGACCTGGGCCGCGGCGGCGTCGGCCGCCTCCTGGGACCGGGAGGTGAGGACGACGTTTCCGCCGGCGGCGGCGATGGCCTGGGCGATCGCCAGCCCGATCCCGCGCGAGGCGCCCGTGACGACGGCGGTGCGACCGGTGAGATCCAGTCCTGTCATGTCAGTTCACCACTGCCTTGTGACCGCCGGCGGTGACCGTGCCGGTGACCTCGTCGCGGTACTGCCGCAGTTCGTGCCTGGCGATGGCCCGCTTGTGGACCTCGTCGGGACCGTCCGCGAGCCGCAGCGTCCGCAGCTGCGCGTACATCATCGCCAGCGGGAAGTCCTCGGTCACTCCTGCCGCTCCGTGCACCTGGATCGCGCGGTCGATGATCTTCAACGCGATGTTCGGAGCGGCCACCTTGATGGCCGCGATCTCGGTGCGGGCTTCCTTGTTCCCGACCGTGTCCATCAGATACGCGGCCTTGAGCGTGAGCAGGCGGATCATCTCGATGTCGATCCGCGCTTCCGCGATCCAGTCCTGGATGTTGGAGCGTTCGGCAACCGGACTGCCGAAGGTCACCCGTGACTGCGCGCGCCGGCACATCAGCTCCAGCGCCCGCTCGGCCGCGCCGATGGCCCGCATGCAGTGGTGGATTCGACCGGGCCCGAGCCGGGCCTGGCTGATCGCGAACCCCTCTCCCTCGCCCTTGAGAACGTCCTTGGCCGGCACCCGTACGTCGGTGAAGTCGATTTCGGCGTGCCCCTCACGGTCCTGGTAGCCGAACACCGGCAGGCCGCGCATCACCGTGACCCCGGGGGCGTCGATCGGGACGACCATCATCGACTGCTGGCGGTGCGGAGCAGCGGTGGGGTCCGTCTTCCCCATGACGATGAGCACCTTGCAGTTGCGGTGCAGGGCGTTGGACGCGAACCACTTGCGGCCGTTGAGCACGTACTCGTCGCCGTCGCGCTCCATCCGCAACTCGATGTTGGTGGCGTCGGAGCTGGCTACGCGCGGCTCGGTCATCGCGAAGGCCGAGGCCATCGTCCCGTCGAGCAGGGGCCTGAGGTACTTCTCCTTGTGCTCGTCGCTGCCGAACAGCGTGAGCACCTCCATGTTGCCGGTGTCGGGAGCGTTGCAGTTGCACGCTTCGGAGGCGATGTGACTGCGCCCCATGATCTCCGCCAGCGGCGCGTACTCGAGGTTCGTCAGCCCGGGGCCCCACTCCGGGTGCGGGTGGAAGAGGTTCCACAGTCCGCGCCCCCGCGCCTCCGCCTTGAGATCCTCGATGATCGGCGGGTGGAAGTGCGGGTCACCCGACGCGCGCATCTGCTCGTGGTAGACCGCCTCAGCGGGGTAGACGTGCGAATCCATGAACTCCAGCAGATCCGCCTGGTATTTCTGGGCGCGGTCCGACATCTCGAACAGGGACATCCGAACTCCTGACGGGTAGGGAGGGAAAGGTCGGCGGGCGCTTGTCGAGGTGACTGGCCACGCCTTCGACCACATCGGACCCGGAAGGTCTGAAGCGTGAGGCCTTCCGCCCGGGCCGCGGCATCGGCGTAGGTGCCGTCCGCGTCGTGCTCTTCCCCACCTGTATAATTGAATCTGACGTCAAGTTCAACAGTTGGGGCCCGCGGCTCCCCGTGGAGGGGGCCGCCCGGCCTCGTTGAACTGCGAATCGGGAACCGTCGGCATCGCCGGGCTCAGCGAACGGGCCGGAGAGAAGGCATCCGGCACCACCCGGTGCGATCAGGCAGGCGGTCGAGCGCGCGCTCGCGCAAGCCGGTCCTCGCTCGGATGTGGCGCCAGGAAACGCCGAACGGCCGTAAGGGGCAGGCTTCGTCCCGGGCCAGGCCGCCGGATCAGCGGTGGCCGGGGAACCGCAGGGCGTTCGCCCAGAGCCGGGTGACCGTGGAGACGAGTTCCTCGAAGTCCACCGGGGCATCACCCTCTTGCCGTTCGCCGAGCACGAAGGCGTTGTAGGCCATGACGCTGACCATGCCCGACAGTGCACGGGAGGCCATCATCGGATCCAGCTCACGGTCTGCGACACTCCGCGCCTGGAGGTCGGCGATGCCGCGGGCATTGCGGCGGATGAACGCGTCAGCGCGCCGGCTTCGGAACTTACGGAACTCCGGCTCGACCTGTGCGACCTGCTCGAGCAGGGCCATCAGCTTCGCATTCCGTCTGTACGCCTCGAGATACGCGCGATTGCTCGCCTCGAGTACCGCATAGGGATCGTCGGTGCCCTGCACCCGGCCCATGCCGGGGTGCATCATGTCCTCCTGCGCCTCCAGGAGGACGGCGGCAAGCACCTCTTCCTTGTTGGCGAAATAGGTGTAAAAGGACCCCGCCGCGCATTGAGCCTCTTTGGTGATGTCGGTCAGGCGGGTGTCGAGGTAGCCGTCCCGTTCGAACACCTTCCGCGCGGCCTGCACCAAAGCCGCTCGTGTCCGCGCTCCGCGCTTCGTCGTAGGCGGCTCGCGAAGGTGCGAGAGGGGCGCCATGGGCGGTGCCTTCTCGCCGTCGATCCCCTCGGGCACAGTGGTGTCCATCCCGGAAACTGTACTTGAATCCGACGCCATAGTCACAAACCCGCAGGGCGCGCGGGGCCCACGGGCGGCGCCGCCGAAACGGGATGTTCAGTGGGAGGCGGCAACGTCGCCGGGCGCCGTGTCGCGGCTCAGAGCGGTACGGTCGATGGACCGCTTGAGGATCTTCCCGGTCGGGCCCTTGGGCAGCGCGTCGACGAACCGGACGATGCGCGGGATCTTGTAGGCGGACAGCCGCTCTCGTGCCCAGCTCGACACCTCGGCGGCACCGATTTCCGAACCGGGCCGGGCGGCGATGAGCGCGGCGACCTCCTCGCCGTAGTGCTCGTCGGGAACGCCGATCACGGCCGCCTCGACGATGTCCGGATGCTCGTAGAGAACTTCCTCGACCTCACCGGGGTAGACGTTGTAACCGCCGCGGATGATCAGGTCCTTGATCCGGTCGACGATGCGCAGGTCGCCTGCCGTGTCGGTTTCGCCGAGGTCGCCCGTCCGGAACCAGCCGGCGGACGAGAGTGCCGCGGCGGTGTCCGCGGGGCGGTTCCAGTAGCCGCTCATCACCGTGGGTCCCTTGATGTGGACCTCGCCGACGGTACCCGGCGGACACTCGTTGCCCTCGATGTCGCGCACCTGGACCTGCATCCCCGGGACCGCCCGGCCGGTGTACCCGGTCTTGCCGCCGCGGTCGATGTCGTTGAAGGTGCCGAACGCGGTGGTCTCGGTGAGCCCATAGCCTTCGAGAATGGTGCAGCCGAAGCGGGCCTCGAAGGCCCGGGCGATATCTCCGGGCAGCGAGGCGCCGCCGGAGACGGCGACACGGAGTTGGGCGAAGTCCGCCGGGTCGGAATCGCCCGCCGCGTGCAGCAACGCGTTCCACATGGTCGGTACGCCGGCCATGATGGTGAGCCGGTCGCGGCGCAGCATCTCCAGCATCGACGCCGGGTCGAATCGGCTCAGCAACGACATAGAACCACCCACGGTCAACGTCGCCATCATGACCGCCGCCTGCCCGAACACGTGGAACAGCGGGAGTCCGGTGCCGGTTCGGTCGGTGCTCGAGGCGCGGCTGCACTCGGCGCCGATCTCGCCGGCGGACAACAGGTTCCCGACGGTGAGTTGGGCCCCCTTCGGCCGACCCGTGGTGCCCGAGGTGTACAGGATGGCCGCGGTGTCGTCGCGGTCCCGGTCGACTACGTGGGCCGGGCTTGCTCCGGTCACCGATGCGCCCGGGGACAGCGGCCGGAAGGGCACCTTCAGCGCCGCTGCCGCCTCCGCGACGGCGGGGCCGAGGGCGTGCCATGCGATCGCCGATGAGCACCCGGCGTCGCCGAGAACATATTCGACCTCCGCCCGGGTGGACATCGTGTTGACCGGCACCACGACACAGCCCGCGGCCTGAATCCCGAGGTAGGCCACCACGAACTCGGGCACCGACGGCGCCGCGAGCAGCACCCGGTCCCCGGGGGACAGGCCCGCGGCGGCCAAGGCGCCCGCGTACCGTGCGCTCGCGTCGCGCAGCTGACGGTAGGTCCACTGCTCGTCGGCGCCGCGCAGCGCGATGTTGTCGGGAGTGGCGGCCGCGTGGCGGCGCACAGGATCGAACACGTTGGTCATGGGTGGTGCCTTCCGGGATGTGAGGAGGTGACGGTGCGGGTCTCGCCCTCGCCGATCAGTTGACTTGGCCCGGCCCCGGCAGGGTCCGCGGCCGGTGTGGCCGGATGACCGGCCTCACTGCGTCCGGTAGGTCGATCGATCAGGCGGTGATCCCGAAGCGTTCGGCGAGTTGGCGGCGGGTGTCGGCGGCGCTGGTGTGCAGTACGCCCCCGATTCCGATCCGTGCCGCTCCGTCGAGGTTCTGCTGCAGATCGTCGATCATGACTGCCTCCTCGGGGTCGATGCCGAGGCGTTCACATGCGATCGCGTAAATCCTCCGGGAGGGCTTGCGGATCCCGACCTCGGCGGAGATGACGACCACATCGGCAACAGCGGCGAGGTCGACGCCGTCGTAGGTTCCGGTACCGAACGAATTGGACACGAGCGCAACCGGACGGCCGGCGACTCGAAGATCACCGAGCAGTGCGAGCATGTCCTGGTCGATCGACATTCCCGCCTGCATCCGCGCGGTGAGCCCCTCGGCCGGTACGTCGGCGCCGTGGACGCGGAGACGTTCGGCGAATCCCCGCTCGAAGGCCTCGGCGTCGATACGGCCGCACTCGTGGTCGGCCAGGAGGGTGCGTGACGGCTCGTCCCGGCCGAGGAGGTCCAGAGGCAGGCGCGGGTCACCGCCGAGCGAGGCGCCGAAGTCGGTGAAAGCCCGCAACACACTGGAGGTGATGACCCCGCCGAAGTCCACCAGGACCCCGATTCGGGTCTTTTCCACCACGTTGGACACGGTGTCCACGCCTCTCTCTCGCGGTCGGCTTGCCGTCGGACCGTGCGACGGCAGCCATGTTTCGCCGGCTCTCACGAAGCGCCCCTGGTACCGCGCCCGGCCGGTCCTTGCATCCCCCGTTTTCAGCAGGGCCGCCCGGCTCAGGCGACCTCGAAGAGTCCGGCCGCACCCATTCCGCCGCCGACGCACATCGAGATCACCACATACCGGACGCCTCGGCGCTTGCCTTCGATAAGGGCATGCCCCACCAGCCGGGCACCGGTCATTCCGTACGGATGACCGACCGAGATCGCGCCGCCATTGACGTTGAACCGCTCCGGGTCGATGTGCAGTTCGTCACGGCAGTACAACGCCTGGGAAGCGAACGCCTCGTTGAGTTCCCACAGGCCGATGTCGTCAATGGTGAGGTTGTGCTGCTTCAGCAGTTTCGGAATGGCGAACACCGGACCGATGCCCATCTCCTCCGGCCCACAACCGGCAACGGTCATACCCCGGTAGACGCCCAGCGGTTCCAGTCCGCGGCGCTCGGCCTCCTTCGACTCCATCAACACGGACGCCGAAGCCCCGTCCGACAACTGCGAGGAGTTGCCCGCCGTCACGCTGGAATGCACGGTCACCTGACCGTCGGGCAGCACCGGCGCCAACCCGGCCAGGCCTTCGAGCGTCGTGGACGCCCGGTTGCCCTCGTCCCGGGTCAGGGTGACCTCCTCGTTCCGCACCTCCCCGGAGTGCTTGTCGAGAACCTTCTTGACGCTGGTGAGTGGGACGATCTCCCGGTCGAACCGGCCGGCCTCCTGCGCCGCCGCGGTGCGCTGCTGCGACACCAGCGCAAACTCGTCCTGGCGGTCCCGGCTCACGCCGTAGCGTTCGGCGACGATCTCCGCCGTCTGCAACATCGGCATGTAGATGCTCGGCTTGTGCTCGACCAGCCAGGGATCCGCCATGCGGTGGGTGTTCATGTGGTCGTTCTGCACCAGGGAGATCGACTCGACACCGCCGCCGACAGCGATGTGCATACCGTCCGTGACAATCTGCTTGGCGGCCGTCGCAATGGCCATCAGGCCCGACGAGCACTGCCGGTCGATCGACATCCCCGACACGGTGTCCGGAAGTCCGGCACGAAGAGTGGCCTGACGTGCGACGTTGCCACCAGAGGACCCCTGCTGCACGGAGCAGCCGAGGATCACATCCTCGACCTCACCGCCCTCGAGCCCGGCACGCTGCACCGCGTGCGAAAGGGCATGGGCGGCGAGTTCCTGCGCCTGGGTGTCGTTGAACGCGCCGCGGTACGCCTTTCCGATCGGCGTCCGTGCCGTCGAAACGATGACTGCTTCCCTCATGTCGCCTCACTGTCTGCTGTTGGTCCGATCGTCCGGGAGCTTCGGGGCCCGAATTCAGGGCTCCGTGAGCCGGGATCGATGCTGATAGGCGGTGCCGAGCGCCAACTGCTGGGCGGCGCGGGCTCATTGATCGTCTCTTGCGGTGACCGAGGACATGAGCCATGACCGCAGGGGCGACGGGAGTCGGCCTCCCGGTCGGTTATAGTTGAATTCGGCGTCATGTTCAACCACGCCCGTGGCCGATGAGTGCCTGCTCGCGCTTGACAGCCCGCTTCCCTCCCTGGAGGGTACCGACCAGTTGGTACGGGAGGTGGATCGTGACCCAGCTGAGCATCTCCACAGGTGCGGGCGTGTTCGACGCGGTCGTGGCGGGCCCGCCCGAGGGCCGCCCGGTGCTGCTGCTGCACGGCTTCCCTCAGACGGGGCTGGTGTGGCAACGACAGATCGCGGCGCTGGCCTCGCACGGCTACCGGGTGGTGGCACCGAACCAGCGTGGGTACTCCCCCGGCGCCCGCCCACAGCGGCCCGAGGACTATCGCATCAGCCTTCTCGTCGACGACCTGGTCGCGATCGGCGAGGAACTGGGCTGGGCGGCGTTCGACCTGGTCGGCCATGACTGGGGAGGCGCGGTGGCCTGGTGGACCGCTCACGCCCACCCCGGCCGCGTACGCACCCTGACGGTTGTCTCGACACCGCACCCCCGTGCTCTGGCCACCGCCCTGCGCACCGACCAGGATCAGCGCAAACGCTCGCACTACATGATCGACTGGCGCGAGACACCCGCGACCGAAGAGCGCATGCTCGCCCACGACGCCCGGGAGCTTCGCAACCTCTACGCCGGAAAGGTCCCGCGAGACAGTGCCGATGCCTACGTGCGCCACCTGTCCCAGCCGGGCGCTCTCACCGCGGCGCTGAACTGGTACCGGGCCGGCCGCCCCGACGGCGCGATCGGCGTCATCGACGTGCCCACGCTGTACGTCTGGAGCACGGAGGACAGCGCGTTCGGTCCGGCCGCCGCCCAGGAGACCGGTCGGTGGGTCAACGGGCCGTACCGGTTCGAGACCCTTCAGGGCGTCAGCCACTGGGTCCCCGAGGAAGCACCCGAAACGCTGAGCCGCCTGCTGCTCGAACACCTGCGAGCGCACGGCGCGTACTGAACCCGCAGCGAATACCCCGTTCGTCGACTCTCCGCAGAGGTGACCCCATGAAGACAGCGCGCACGGCCTGGCACCGCCTCGAGCCCGTACACGCCATGATCTACTTCGTCCCCGAGGCGAGGCGACGGTACGCGGACCTCGGACTGAGCGGACGCGCCGGGTACTTCACCTCCCGGAGCGCCGCGTTCGGCCGAGCCTCCGCCGAGCTGGTCATCTCGACCTTCTACAACTTCAACCCCGCTTTCGTACGGCGGGCGGTCGACGGAGCCTGGGACGCAACGACGCCGCAGCAGGTGCTGGACGCGCGGTACGCCGCTGCGGGCGAAGCTCTGCGGCGGGCGGGGATCCACGAGCTGCCCGACTTGGACGAGGTCCTGGTGCTGACCCGCCGGGCCGCCGAGGCGGCCTGCGAACACGCGCAGGGCCGCCCGCTGTTCGCCGCGCATGCCGCACTGCCTTGGCCGGAGGAGCCGGTACTGCGGCTGTGGCACGCCCAGACGCTGCTTCGGGAGTTCCGTGGAGACGGCCATGTCGCGTGCCTGCTGAGCGAGGGCATCGGGGGCTTGGAGGCCCTGGTACTGCACGCCGCCACCGGTGACGTTCCCGTCGACTTCCTCAAGGCGAGCCGCGCCTGGCCCGAGGAGGAGTGGGCCGACACCCAGGAGCGCCTGCGCAAGCGAGGTCTCCTCGACGGCGACTCCCTCAGCTCGGAAGGCGTACTCCTGCGCCGGCACATCGAGGATCGCACCGACCGCCTGGCCCTTCCCGCCTACGCCGCCCTGGGTGACGCCGACTGCGAGCGTCTCGCCGAACTCGCGAGCCCCTTCGGCCGCGCCGTCGTGCAAGCCGGCCTCCTGAAGATCGGCTGACCGGGCCTCGCGCTCGACCTGCTCGAACCGGGTGGGTACTCGGGCACCGCGGGCGGCACGGAGAACCCCGAGCACGGTCGTGGAGTCGACCGCGGCTGCCCGCGCACTGCGGTGCGGCGCCCACTGGACCCCCGCGGCGGGAAGCGGCCAATACGGTCAGTCCGGCAACTGCGCGCTGCCGGCCGGTTCGCGGCATGCTCGACACACTCGCCGGCTGGGGCACGAGGCCGCCGGTCGTGGTGGCCGACGCCGCCTATGGCACCGACGCGCACCCGCGGACAGGTGGAGATTTCTGCGCGCCGGGGAGCCCGGCCAGCGACTCAGCCACCGGCTTCCCGTTTGCCGCTCGGTGAGCCACTGATGGTGGGAGAGGCGCTGATGCTGGCGGAAGGACTGGCGGAGGGCGTCGCGGAAGGGGTTGCCCTCCGCGAGGGCGTGCTGGGGCGGCTACTGGAGGTTCGGGGGGTCGGCTTCGCCTTCCCCGGTGGCGGCGCACTGGTGGTGGCGGCGGGAGGCCGAGAGGCCGGTGACTTGCTGCGAGTTGCCGTCGGCAGGGGACGCCGGATCCTGTCATTGTTTCCGTCCCGGACGCCCTTTCGGGCCGGGTGCGTGGTCACACGCTCCGGTGAAGCCGGTGAAGCCGGTGACTCGGTGACGCGGGCCCCTGGCTCCTCGGGGGAGAGCTGTTCCGGAATCGAGGCTGCTCGTGGGGCTGTCGGCTGGGAGAGCACCGATGCAGTGGCCAGGCCTCCGAGGAGGGTGAAGGCGGCTGCGGCAAGAGACCGGACGGCATACTTCTTCAGCCGCGACGGTCGGTCGTCTGCCGGCAGGTCTCGCGAGGGCGTCGGTGACCCGGGAGAGGGGGACCCGGAAGAGCTCGGTCCCCCAATGAAGCGGACCTCGGGCATCGCGGCGTCGACGGCCGGAGCACCGTCTCTCCGATCACCCAACTGTGCCATGTCGGGGTCGTATGCCCCACACTCCGGGCAGGTTACGGCGCCGTTGAGCGTGCGGCTGCACGGGATGCAGTAGTCCATGAAGCGACCGATCTCAGTCCTTGAGTCGACGGGAGAGAAGGTGCCCCCAAGCCGGGCAGCAGTCAGCGGCGGGGAGACGTCACCTGGTTTGTTTCGGACCGATCTCTGACATGTGCGAACCTCCCCTCCTTACCGGCCTGCAGACGGGTCACCGGCTACTGGGGTCAACGGGGCGGATTGAGCGAGCGCTCAGCCGCCAGCTGAAAAGTGGGGTAGGTAACTCTGCTGGAAGGATCGTTGAACCGCGGCCCGTGGGCCGTGCGGCGGAATGCCGCGACGCGTTCGGTGCCGGAGGATCCGTAAGCCGGCGACTGCAAGCCGAGCTCGTACGATCGTGTCGCCGTGAGCGCTGGTGGCGCGGCCGGGAGGCAAAGCCCTGCCTGCCCGTGGACCGCCTCGTCGTCCCCACCCGCGCCGTACGCAACGCCTGTTGTGATGCAGGACGCACAGAAATCAGCGAAGGAATCCCATGATCTTCATCACCGCCAAGTTCCGAGTCCGTCCCGAGCACGCCGACCGCTGGCCCGAGATCACCGCCGACTTCACCCGGGCCACCCGCGCCGAACCCGGCTGCCTGTGGTTCGACTGGTCGCGCAGCGTGGAGGAGCCGACCGAGTACGTCCTGGTCGAGGCCTTCCGCGACGACGAGTCCGGGGCCGCGCATGTGCAGTCCGCGCACTTCAAGGCTGCGCAGCAGACGCTGCCGCCCCATCTGGTCGAGACGCCGCGCATCGTGAACGCGACCGTGCCGCAGGACGACTGGTCGCTCCTTGGGGAGATGGCGGTCCCCGGACAGGAGTAACTCTCGGGCCCGGTAGCACGCAGGTGATCTCCCAGCCGGTTCGGCTGCCGAGCTCGCCGGTGCGGTGCAGGCCGAGCCGTTGTGCCGGTTCGGCGAGGTGCAGGCGGACGGAGGCTTCGAGGGGTCGCCACCTTCGTGTGCTCGGGCGTCAGGCCCACCGGGCCACACCCCGCGTACTCGTTGTCCGCAGAGGAACGGGGACGGAGCCGAACACCGACCGGCCGGTGGCCGGGCCCACGCGGCCCGGCCACCGGTGATGCGCGGGCGCGCCTACGGGGCCATCTCATACGCGCCGGACAGCGCCTCGACGCGCTGCCAGACCCGCTCGGTGCGGGCCTCGTCGACGACCGGCCGCCGGACCGAACCCAGCGCCCACTCCTGCTGCTGTTCGGTCGCCGAGTCCTTGCCGTGCAGTTCGACGGCGTGCGCGGAGAAGTCCCGGACGAGGACGGCGAAGAGTTCGTCGAGCACGTCCTCGTCGAGTCCGGTCAGGGCGGCCTGTTCCAGGACGAGCTGCCCGTGCACGACGAGGGCGAAGAGCTGACCGACCGCGAGGACGAAGTCGAGGTCGCGGCTCTGCTCCTCGTCGGGGGCGGCCGTGGCGACGAACGCGCAGAGCGCGTCGGCCTGTTCGCGCAGGCGAGTGACGTTGGGCAGGTGCGCGTACGCGTCGAAGGCGGGCCGCCAGTCGTGGAAGCGCACCGAACCGAGGCCGCGGGCCGGTCCCTGCCGGAACAGGAAGTCGTCGTCGGCCGCGTCGAGGCGGGTCGGCACGCGGGGGTACTCGACCGGGTCGAGGAGGTGGCTGCGCATGAACTTCAGAATCAGCGCCAGGTTGACGTGGACCGTACCCTCCAGCTTCGGCAGACCGCGGATCTCCACGGCCGCCTGGGCGAAGTAGTTGTCCTTCTCGAAGCCCTTGGCCGCGACGACGTCCCACATCAGGTCGATGACCTTCTCACCCTCCGTGGTCACCTTCATCTTCGTCATCGGGTTGAAGAGCAGGTAGCGGCGGTCGTCCGGGCCGGCGGAGCGGAAGTAGTCGACAGCACGGTCGCTGAAGAACTTCATGCCGACGAGCCTGACGTACGCGTCGGTCAACTCGCGCCGCACGTGCGGGAAGCTGGTGACGGGACGGCCGTAGAGGATGCGGTTGCGGGCGTGGGTGACGGCCTCGTACATCGCGTGCTCGCAGATCCCGATCGAGGCGGTGCACAGGTTGAACTTGCCGACGTTGACGGTGTTGAGGGCGGCGTCGAAGGCGGCGCGGCCGGTGTGCAGGACGTCCTCGGCCGCTATGGGATAGTCCTCCAGGCGGAACTCGCTGACGAACTTCGAGGAGTCGACGACGTTCTTGACCAGGTGGTAGGCGGGATGACGGCTGTCGGCGGCGAAGAACACATAGCCGTCGGGGCCCTCGACGTCGGTGCGGCGGCCGAAGACGGAGACGAGTCCGGCGGCGTTGCCGTTGCCGATGTAGTACTTGGAGCCGGTGGCCCGGAAGCCAGCGTTGCCGTCGGGCTCCAGCAGCATGTCGGTGGTGTAGATGTCGGCACCGTGGGCCTTCTCGGACAGGCCGAACGCGAACACCTCTCCCTGCGTGAGGAGTTCCGCGGCGCGGGAGCGGGCGGCGGCGTTGTCGCTCTGCCAGACCGGACCGAGACCGAGGATCGTGACCTGCCAGGCGTACCAGTAGTCCAGGCCGTAGAAGCCCAGGATCTCGTTGAGCGCGGCGATCCGCGCGGTGTCCCACCGCTTGTCCGGTTCCCCCTTCCCCGCAGCGGACGACGGCGTCAGGAAGGTGGCGAACAGGTTCTCCTTCGCTGCGAAGGCGAGGAAGTCGCCGAGCCACGCGCGCGTCCGGTAATCCTCGATCAGCCGCCTCTTCCCACGCTCCTCGAACCAGTCGACGGTGGCACGCAGCAAGCGGCGCGTCTCGGGGTCGAAGTGTGCGGGGTCGTACGTGCGAGGGTTGAACAGCAGCTGGTCAGCCATGATGGGGACGCCTTTCGGCTGGTGGACGGGTGGGAATCGGGAGGCCGACGGCTGGACCGGCTTGAGCGGTCGGGCCGGCGGAGGGTGCGGCGGCGATCAGCAGCCCGGACCGAACCGGGCCAGCGTGGCAAGCACGTCGTCCAGCCAGTCGATCATCATCCGCTCGTAGGCGATGCCGCCGCGCAGTACCACATGCTGGAGGTCGCGCTCCGCATCGAGCGGCGCCTCTGCACCGGTCGCGCCTGCCTCGGGCCGCGTGAAGTCCCGTGCCTCTCCTGCGAGATAGTGCGCCAGCCGGTCCTGGTGCGCCTCCCGGTGTCGCTCCACCTCGCGGATCAGGGCGGCCGGGTCGTCGAAGGCGGCGCCCCGGATCTTCACGGCCAGGTCGTGGCGGACGCTCTCCGGCTCGATCGGATCGTGCAACCAGGAGGACAGCGCGGCCCGGCCGAGGTCGGCGACGCTGTACTCCTTCTTGTCCGGCCGCCCCTGCTGCGGGACGTCCCGGACGTCGACCCAACCGTCGTTCTCCATGCGCTTGAGCACGCGATAGATCTGTTGGTGGGACGCGGTCCAGAAGTAGCCGATGGACCGCTCGAAACGCCGGGCCAGCTCATAGCCGGATCCCGGCTTCTCCAGAAGCGACACCAAAATCGCGTGTTCGAGCGCCATGACACCGATCCTGCTATGCAACTCGTTGCATAGCAAGCCTCGCCCGCTCCGATGCGACGCGACTCACCCCCGGGCGACCCCTGTCCCAGCGGGAGAGTGGCGCGCGCTCGTTGCATGCCCGCACTGTCCGCGTTCACCGCGCGATCCGCTGGTGTGGGCGAAGCGCCCCCCGGTGTTATTCAATGAGGTGTGCGGTCAGGGATCTCGGGGCCCCGTCGCACGGGTTTCGAGTACGGCCCCGGCGCTGCGCCGGGGATTGCTGAGAGAGCCGCATGGACTGCACCCCCTCCCCCTCCTCCTCGTCGCCGTTCGACCTGGTCAGCAGCTCCCTAGGGCGCTACATCCCGCGCGGCGGAGCGGTAGCGGCCAGCGGTCCTGCCGACGCGCAGGGCGACCGCACCACCCGCCCACGCGTACCCGACAGTCCGGCAGCCGACCGTCAGGATCAGATTCTCGGCGTGGTCAACCTGGACAGGGACCTGAGTATCGCCCGCTGCAATCTGGACGCCCCCGTATTCGCGGGTCTGGACGCCGTGGCCGGAAGTCCTTTCGTCGATCTCCTGCCCCCCGGGGACGTACCGACGGTCACCCGGCGGTTGCGACAGGTCCTGGAGACCGGTGAGGCACACGTCGCCCGGATCCAGCGCCTGCGGCGCGGCGATGGGTCGGAGCTGGTGGTCTCGATGAGCATCCTGCCCGCCGCGGCCCCTCATGAGGGCCTGACCGTCTCCGTGATCGCCATGGCCAAGAGGCTGCACCTGTACGCCGCCGAGACCGCGATCGGCACCTCACTGGACATCGGCGAGACCGCGCAGTCGCTGGCGGAGTCCCTGCTGGCTTGGGGAGACGTGGCCGCCGTCGACCTCGACTTCGCGGTGTGGACGGGGGAGGGAGTCACCGAGCAGGCGCAGGGGCGCATCCGGCTACGACGGGCGGCCCTGGTGCCGGACCGGGCGTGGCCCGACGGCTACGTGACTCCGGGCGACGATCTCCCCGGCGACGCGAGTCGCCTGCTGGCGCAGGCGGTACGGCGGGACGACGCCCCGCAGGCCATCGTCATACCCGACCGGGAGGCGGTCGAGCGGGTGCTCGGCAGTCCGCGGGTGATGCGTGCCCTCGTGCCCGGTGACCGGTCGGCGGGTGTGGCGTGCATACCGCTGGTCCTGGACGGCACGCCGCCCGTCGTGCTGGGCGTGGCGGAGGTCTGGCGGCGGGCGGACTGCCCCTTCCGCGACAGCGAGCTGCTCGACCTGCAGGAACTGGTGGCCAGGACCGTCCATCACGTCGACCTGGCCCGTCAGCACCAGCGCGAGCACACGCAGGTGCTGGCGTTGCAGCGCCGGCTGCTGCCCCGGGCCGGCGGCGACACCATCGAGATCGCCAGCGTCTACCAGCCCGCCAGCCCCGACAGCGCGGGCGTCGGCGGCGACTGGGTGAACAGCTTTCCGCTGCCGGACGGCCGTACCGCGCTGGTGGTCGGTGACGTCGTCGGGCACGGCCTGGGAGCCGCGGCGACCATGGGCCAGCTGAGCATGGAGGCCCGCGCGCTGCTGTCCGCGGGGCTGGCGCCCGACGAGGTGCTGGAACACCTGGACGAGACCGTGACGCTGCTGGACGACACGGAGTCCGGGCTGACGGCCGGCTACAGCGCCCTCGGGTCGACCTGCTGCATCGCCCTCTACGACCCGGTCAGTCACCACGTGGCGCTCTCCAGCGCCGGCCACCTCCCCCCGGTCCTGGTGCTGCCGAACGGGCACGCGGGCCCGCTCGCGGTCCGCCCTCACCCCGGTCTGGGCGCCGAGTTCGCGCTGCGGGAGCCGTTGGACGTGCACACGTTCGCCGTGCCCCCGGGCTCCCTGCTCGCCCTCTACACCGACGGCCTGGTGGAGGATCCGGCCCTGTCGATCGACGAGGGCATCAGCAGGCTGGCGGACGCCGTGTCCGCGGTGCACCCCTGGGACGCCCTGCAGCAGGCCGCACGGCACGTCGTCTCCACGCTGACGCCCGTGCGCCGGCGCGACGACGTGACCCTGCTGCTCGCGCGCACGATCGGCTACCGCAAGGGGGACACGGCGACCTGGCGGCTGCCCGCCCGCGCCGACGCGCCCGCCCGTGCGCGCGCGCACGTCTCCGCGCGGCTGCGGCAATGGCACACCAGGGACAGCGTCCGGGACGCCGTGCCGCTGCTGGTCAGCGAGCTGGTCACGAACGCGGTGCGCTTCGCCGCCGGTCCCATCACGGTACGACTGATCAGGACCGGTCGCGGCCTGCTGTGCGAGGTGGGCGACACCGGCAACGGCAGGCCGCGTCTGAGCCGGGGCGGCCTCCTCGACGACGGCGGTCGTGGCCTGCACGTCGTGCACAGGCTCACCACCCGGTGGGGGGTGCGGTGGACGGACACCGGCAAGGTGATCTGGGCGGAAGTCGCGAAGTGACGCGGCTGCAGAAGCGCGGTCGGCGTAGGCGAGCGCGGCGAGGGCAAGGGCTGCGTGCACGTCAGCCGACGCCGGCGACGGTACGGACGGCACCCTCTGCGGTACCGGTGGCGTGACCGGTGACGCGGGCGGCCCGTTTGCCGGTACGGGTGGTGCGTGCTCGCGCTACAGCCACTGCCCTTCCAGGGCGGTGGCGGTGAGGCCCGGTGCCGCCGCGTACAGGACGGCGCGATCGCCCGCCTTCTGCCCGGCGTCGTGCGCGCGCCTCAGGATGTCGAACACGGCGGCGCCTCCGCGGTTGCCGCTGGTGTAGCTGTCCCGGCTGTGGTCCAGCAGCCCCGACGGCCACGCGTCGGGCATCGTCTGCTCCATGTACTCCAGTACCCGGGTCCCCCCGGGGTGTGCGAGCAGCACGTCGGGGTGCCAGGAGTCGGGGTCGTCCTGGTAACGGACGCGCAGCCACTCCCACATCGCGGTGACCGTCTCCTGTACTGCGCGCGGCCCGCGCCGGTCCATCACGAAGTGGGTGCCGTCCGCCCGCGTATCCAGGCGGTGCAGGTCTTGGGTGCCGGGCAGGGTGTGGTGCCAGGCGGCGTCCAGCCGCAGCACCGACTCGGGCCTGGGGCGGCCCGTGACCACCGCGGCGACCGCGGTGTCCGCAAACAGCAACCGGACGATCAGGGACTCGAGGGTGTCGTCCGCGGGCTGATAGGTCGTGCTCAGCGCCTCCGCGATCACGACCAGGACCACCCGCTCGGGGTCCGCGGCCACGAGATCCGCCGCCAGCGCCAGGGAGCGGGTCCCCGCGATACAGGCCCACTGCGTGGCCGGCAGCAGCATCACGTCGTTGCGGAGCGGAAGCTTGTTGGCCAGGGCGATGTCGAGACCCGGCAGCGCCGGGGTGGTGGAGTGACTGGTGATCAGGCAGTCGACGTCTGCGGCGTCCAGACCGGCGATCTGCAGGGCCCCGCGCGCCGCACGCTCCCCATAGGACTGCACCGCCTCCCAGGCCGGCGCGGTGCGCTCCTGGACGGTCTGCGGCCCGGGTATCGTCTCGAGGGCGGCGATCACGCGGTCCACGTCCCGCTGGGTGAACCCGTCTCGTGCCAGCGCCTTTTGGGCGGCCCCGATGCCGACAGTGCGCAGGCCGCCGCCGTTGCCGGGCGCGACGGCGGTCTCCAGCGGCAGCATCCATCCGCGGGTCTCGATGCCCGTACTGGCCGCGATGCCGTCGATCCGCGGCGCCCACGCCGCGTGCGGGTGCCGGTCGCGCACCTCCGCCACGATCTGGCTGGTCTCCACGGCGTACTCGCCGTGTATTACGGCAGGAGGACAGAGGTAAGCGGCCATGATGGCACCTTTCCGGGGGAACGAGGAGGAACGTCACGAAGGCTGTGTCATGGGCGACTTGGGAACTTCGCGCCCAAGATGATGCCGAGGGGATCCACTTCGGGAGTCGGTATCCCTTTTCGGTATCCCTTTCAAGCATGGACGCCAAATGGACATATCCGCTGTGATGCAGACAACTTGGGCAGCCCTTGGAGGCTGTGATACGGCACACATCGCCGTAACAGGCGCTCTCGGAGCGGTTCCGCAGGCTGTACCTGACGCACCACCAGCCAGGGCGCGGGCGGCCGGTCACCCGTCGGCTGGGCATGACGGCCCGGAAGGAAGGCGGTCGCATTCCCTCGCTGCTCGCCGGCATCGCCGTCGACCACCTGCCGGCGGGCCGGCTCCACAGCACCGGCCTCGTCCCGGTCGAATTCCAGCTAGCACCGCACGAACTGCGTGTGGCGCTGCGCGACCGCGAAAAAATCGGCCTGTGGCGGAGCGACGACGAGGACGGTCGCCTGTTCTTCTCGCCTGGGGGCCGTCCGGGGCCTGGGCGCGGGGGTTTCGGTGCGCGGTCCGGGCAGAGCAGGCCCGGGTGAAGGTTTCACAACCCGCGGCAACCCCGGATGGGAGCGAGCCGGCCGGGCGTGCCCTCTCACCGGCGTTTTCACAACGTCGGGACCGGCGTATGTGCCGTCCATCAGGCGGCGTACGCGGAGCTAGAGGCTCACCGGCCTCGAGAGGCACGGCGTCGTCGGAAACGCCCGGCCCGGGCGACGACCGTGGGGGTCTTCGTCGTCGTCCGGGCCGGCTCCCGCGGATCAGGTGGTGCGTCGGTGCCTCATGGGACGTTGACCGCGCTCCAGGCTGCGGCCACGGTGGCGTACTCGGGGCTGGTGGCGCCGTAGAGGTCCTTCGCCGCGTTCAGAGTCGCGGTGCGGGCGCCCTTGTAGTCCGTGGTGGAGGTCATGTAGACGGTCAGCGCCCGGTACCAGATGGCGGAGGCCTTCTGGTTGCCGATGCCGGTGACGGTGGAGCCGTTGCAGGTAGGACTGTTGTAGGAGACTCCGTTGACGGTCTTGGCGCCGCTGCCCTCACTGGCGAGATAGAACCAGTGGTTGCCGACGCCCGAGGAGTAGTGCACGTCGAGGCGGCCGACCGACTTCGACCAGCAGTCGGCGGAGCGGCCGTCCAGGGACGGCTTGTCGAAGCGACGCAGCCACGGCGGGGTGGACTGGTCGCTGAAGAGGTAGTCGGGGGTGTCGACGGGGTTGTTGGCGTACCACTCGACCATGGTGCCGAGGATGTCGCTGGTGGCCTCGTTCAGGCCGCCGGACTCACCGCTGTAGCGCAGATTGGCGGTGGCCGAGGTGACGCCGTGGGTCATCTCGTGGCCCATGGTGTCGAGGTCGACCTGCTCGGGGTCGGTGGTGCCGTTGCCGTCGCCGGTCATCATGCAGAAGCAGGAGTCCGACCACTGGGCGTTGTCCCAGTTGGTGCCGACATGGACGAAGACGGTGGCGCCGCGGCCGTCGTCCTTGATGCCGTTGCGGCCGAAAGTCGTCTTGTAGTAGTCGAACGTCTGCGCGGTGTTGGTGTGCGCGTCGACGGCGGCGGTGGCGCGGTCGGTGGAGAACTTCCGGCCGTCGCCCCAGGTGTTGTCGGCGTCGGTGAACAGGGTGCCGGACGAGCTTTTCACGGACGAGGACGAGAGGTTGTGGGCGTCCTTGGTGATGTGGCCGCGCACCGGGTCGATCAGGGCGAAGGTGCCGTCGGCCTGCTGGGTGGTGTCGATGCCGACGTCACCGGTGTACTCGGCGTGGCCGGTGCCGGTCGCCTCGCGCTCGGCGTCGTAGTTCTCGATCGCGGCGCCGGTGGTGGCGTCGGTGACGAAGACCTCGCCGTGCGGCTGGCCCTTGTCGCCCAGGCCCTGCACGGTGGTGCGCCAGGCCAGGCGAGGCATGCCGTCGGCGGCCCACACGATCAGCTTGGGGGTGGACTTGGCGTTGCGCACCGATCCGTGCGAGCGCTTCAGGGCCCTGGCTGCGGTGCCCTTGGCGTCGACGGCGGGAGTGACGGACGTGAGCGCCACCTTGTGGGCCTTGGCACGGGTGGATCCCTTGAGCGAGCCGTCGGCCTTCTGGTGGACGACGAAGTCGCCGCCGACGACGGGGAGGCCGCGGTAGGTCCGCTCGAAGCGGACGTGCTGGGTGCCGTCGGCGTCGATCACGACGTCCTTCACCTTGAGCGTTTGGCCCGCACCGAAACCGAAGGTGTCGGCGTGCCGGGTCACGTTGGCCTCGGCCTGGGATATCGCCGTGTCGCGGGCGGAGGTTCCGCGCTGCACTGTAGGGGTCTGCGAGTGCGCGGGTACGGCCATCGCACCCGTGGTGATGACACCGGCGGCGACCATTGTGGAAAGGGCAAGAAGGGGACGGGACATGACGGGGTGATTCCTTCGCTCGTCGTGGGGTGACGACGTCCTCGGACGTTGACGCGAAGTGTTCAGCAGGTGGCATGTCCCTGACGTGACTTCATTTGAGATATAACTGCGGAGCTATAGGGCGTGGGGTGCCGCGGCCCGGCCGGTCACATGCGCTCACCGAGGGCGAACTCGTCGCCCCCGCCCTCCCACCAGGCCAGGTACGGCGGCCGCTGCCGCACCAGCGACAGATAGGCGGCCAGCAGACGCTCGCACGCCGCGTCGGCGAGCTCGGGCGGAACCGATTCCGTGTTCCAGGCCAGCAGCAGCCGCCGGTGGAACGGAATGTCCACGAGCGGCCGCTGCACGGTGCCGTGGGGGGAGACATCGGCGGTCGGCCATACGCCGCAGACGGCACGCCGGCCGGCGACCAGGACCTGCGCCACGGACAGGTCCGGCGTCACATGGGCGATGCGCGGAGTGAATCCCGCTGACTGACAGGTGAGATGCAGGTACGCGTGCACCCCGCTCTCGTCGGCCTCCGGCATGACCCACTCCTCGCCCGCCAGCTCATGGAGGCGGACCGTCTCCTGGCGCGCCAGCGGGTGGTCCTCGGCGAGCAGGACGAAGACGGGCTCGCGGAGCAGTGTGTGTGTCGCCACCGACTCGCCGACCGGAAGGGGGAAGCCCGGGAACTCGCCGAACACCGCGATGTCACATTTCGACAGGCTCAGCGATTTCGCCAGGGTGTGCACGGAACGACGGGCATCTATGGTGAGCCGGCGTTCCGGGACGAGTTCGAAGAGGGCGGAGACCAGCAGGGACACCAGGGGGCCGGCGGTGCCGCCCGCCCTCAGCAGCGCGGCGGCCTGTCTGTCCGCCTCGGCCGCCGTTCGCGCGTACTCGCGCAGCCGGTCGAAGCCGACGACGAGGTCACGGGCGCAGCGCAGGACGTACTGTCCGTTCTCGTTCGGCTTCACCCCGTCGGCGCTGCGGATGAAGAGCGGGCCGCCCAGCTCGTGTTCGATCCGCTTCAGCTGAGCGCTCGTGGCCGGCTGAGAGAGCTGCAGCCGTGCGGCGGCCTTGCGGATGCTGCCGGCCTCGGCGACGGTGAGCAGGACACGGAGGTGCCGGAACTCGAGGTGCATGAACATCCCCCGCTCAGCGCGGAGGGGCCCATGCACCCCCCGTGACCAGCAGAACCAGTTGCCAGACGGCATGGTGACCAAGAATCCGACGGGCCCGTGAGGGCGGCAACCACGGGACGGTAAAACCTACGTTGCGTACGCCACGGCATTCCCCGGCCCAGGAGGCGGGGTGGCGGGCCGAGGCGAACCGGCTCATGTCTCCGCCGGTCTCCACGATGATCACTTCAGCGACCGCGGTCATCAACGCGGTCCGGCACAACGTCGCCTACCAGAACTCGGCGGCACCTGCTTCACCCGACGCGACCCCGGACGTGCCACCCGCCGGGCCATCAACCAGCTCAACCATCGTTGCCGCATCTGCGGCCCGCCCGAGGAGTTTTCCGGACGGGCCGCAGGCCGCTTCTCCTCGCCGCAGGCGCGAAGGCCGATCCGGCCGGTCCGGCGCCGACGCAGGCCGGTCGCGAACGTCGCGGGTGGTGCGAATCAGCCTCGCTGGAAGAACTCGACCTCGGCGAGCGCCAGTCGGCGGCCCGCCGTCAGACCCACGGGCGAGCGCAGGACCAGGCGTACGGTCCGCACGTCGCTGATGCCGGTGGAGATCGTCTGCGGGCCGGCTTTGTCGCTGAGGGTGAGTTGCCTGCGCTGCTGCCCGCCGTCCCGCGTCGTCACCACCAGGTCCATGCGAAGGGCGCGTGCCTGGCGGACGTACTGTTCCGGGTCCTTGGACGGGCCGTTGGTGATGATCATGTCGACCAGGCGGAACGGCTTTCGGAAGGTGTACCTCACCGAGGCGCCGGGCGCGGGCGCGCCCCAGTAGCTGTTACTCACCCCGTCCATGGTGTTCTTCGCCGGGTACCCAGGGCTCTCGGCGCTCGCCTTGATGTCCACCGGGGGGATGGGCTGGGCCTTGCCCAGTTTGTCCCGGGTGTCCTCGAACAGGGCGCGTCCGGCGGGGAGCAGCAGGAGACCACCGGTGCACAGCGCCACCACAACGGCGAGGATCACCAGCAGCCGCACCGTCCTGCCCGAACTCGCCCGCACCTTGCGGCGGAACGGCCACACGGTCCGCCACCACGGCAGCGCTTCGGGCTTCGCGGCGGGGTCGAGCACGGCCGCGCAGCGCCGGCAGAACCGCCGGCCGGGCGGGTTGGGCGTACCGCAGGCGGGACAGGGCGGCCCCGCCACGTCGTCGGGCGCCGCCACGGGGCGTACGACGGGGCGGGCGGCCACCGGCTTCGCGGGGCGTACGGGCTGGATGGGGGCGGGGGCCGGTGACTCGGGGGTGGGAGCGGCCGGGGGGCGGGGACCCGGCGCGATCCGGGGGGCCGAAGCCGGTGGGGTGGCCCGAGCGGGGCGGCCGGTGGGCGCCGCGGTCGTGGGGGCTGCTCCGTCGGTGCGCGGGGCCTCACCGGTGGTCGGGCGGGGTTCGGTAGCGGAGCGCGCGTCGCCGGGGCCGGGCCGGGCCGCGGGGCTCGTCGTGGCGTCCTCGCCCGAGGTGGCTCCGGAGGTCTCGCCGGCACCGTCGCGGGGGCGTGGGCCCGCGGCGGCCGCCGTGCTCGCCGCCCGAGCCTCACCACGACCGCGGCCCGTCAGCCGGGGCCGCAACGACGAGCCCCGGGCAGGCGGCTCCTGAGCCGGCGGGGGCGAGGGGGCCCGGGGGGCAGCCGTCGCGGCCGGGGGTTGCGCCGGGGTGCCCGGCGCCGACGACCGGGCGGGCGCGCCCGCTGTCGGGGGCTGGGAGGCCGTGGGCCGGGGCGCGCTCGGGGCGGGCGGCGCCGAGGACGTACCGGGGACCGGTGGATCCTGCGCCGCATCCGGAGCCGGCGTTCTTGACGTCGGCGGCTCCGAGGCCGTATCCGAAGACGACGCACCCGAAGACGACGCCCCCTGTGTCGCCGCGCGGTCCGGCCACCCCAAGTACGCCCCGCAGTTGCCGCAGAAGTCGTCCGTGGGGTCGTTGGACGCCCCGCACGCGGGACAGGCGCGCACGGCGTCACCTCCCTTCGTCGGTGGGCGGGCCGGGCAGGACTTCCAGCCGGCAGACGGTGTGGACCGGGCACATGGCCCTGACGACCTCGTGGATCCTGTCCGGGTCCACCCAGGCCCCGCGGTCCGGCCACACCCGGACCAGGACTTCGGCGGGGGGCTCCGGCGGCAGGTCGGCACCCGGGGTGTTCGACCACACCGCGGCGCCGTCACCGGTGACCTCCGCGTGCACGCCGAGCGCGAGCCGCAGGGCCTCGACCAGGCCGCGCCGGGTACCGCGCCACCGGTGCAGTTCCACCGCGCGGACGACCACCGCGCGGCGCCGCTCCACCGGCCACTTCGGATCGTCGGCGGCGCCCACCCAGGACGCCAGCCAGGTCAGGAAGTCGGGCGGGGTCACCCGGGGGTCGAGGTAGGCGGGCAGGTTGTCGAGCGTGGCGAACACCGGGGCGAGGACCGTGTCGAGTCCGGCGGTGAAACGTTGCGCGAAGTCGTCGTCGGCGTACAGCGCGGGCAGTTGCCCACCGATCGGGTACCGGCTCGGCAGACCGGGTACGGCCGCGCGGCTCATCCCCGTGCCTCCGGTTCCACGGCCTTGACGAGCACCTGGTGCTGGTACGAGAAGACCAGCGCGCCCGCGGCCACGTCGATGCGGTCCGTCGGTGCGCCGCGCCGCCCGGTGATCGGGTCGGCGGGGAACAGCAGGATCTCCTCGACCAGGGCGTTGCCGGTGGCGCGTTGCAGGACGCCGAACACGTCGCCGTACTGGACCGGTCGTCCGAAGGGCCAGCCGGTGCCGTCCGGCCCGCCGGTCAGCGGGTTGAGGTGGCGGAACAGGGCGGTGAGGGCCGCGTCGCGGACCCGGTCGGTGTCGGCCGGTGCCACCGCGAGCCGGGCGACCACGGTGACGCCCTGGTAGACGGGCGGCTCGACCACGAGGCGGGTGCCGATCAGGCGGCGTTCGTCGAGGCTGGAGGTGATCGCCCGCAGGACCTGGTCGGAGGGGATGAGCTGCTCGAAGCGGAGCCGGCCGTCGCTCTCGTCGGCCACCGCGTCCGGCACGACCAGGACGCGTACCGCGCCGGCGCCCTCGCTGGCGGGCAGACAGCGGACCCGGCGTACCGAGGGGGCCGCCTGACGGGCGATGATCTCGTGGTCCTCGGCGGTGACCGCGCGCTCCTGCATGCGCAGAGCCTCCGGCGCCCGCAGCTTGGCGTTGGCGACGGTCTCACCCGCGACGCCGCCGCGCGCCGCCTCCCGGTTGACGACCCGCGCGACGTACGGCACGGAACTGCGCAGCACCGAGATCGCGCCCCGGGCCACGTTGCCGGCCGGGCCGCCGCCGGTGCGGTAGCGGGCCACCCGGATCTGGGCACCCTTGGGCGGCACGGCGCCGCACTGCCTGAGCGTGCCGTCCGGTTCGCGCAGCACCGGCGGGAAGGTGAACTCGCCGGTGGTGGCGTCGACCCGGACGTGCCGGTCGGCCGGCCCCGAGCGGCCGAAGTACTCGACCACCTCCCAGCGTTGCCAGCCCTCGGCGGACGACACCTCCACCACGGGCGGCTCACCGTCGACGAGGACCGGCGGGCGGCCGAGCCGGAACGTCTGCCCGGCGACCCCCTCCGAGGTGCCGAGCGGCACATCGGTCTCGGTCTCGGCGTGCTCGACGGACATGGTGCCGCCCACGGTGAACACCGACGCCTCGCGCACCGTGGGGGACTCCGAGTAGAACGGCTGGCCCGGTTCCGGCTCGGTGACCCGGCAGCGCAGCCAGCCGGCCCGGGTGCCGCCGATCACGGAGGCCGTGTGCGCGGCCGGTACGTACACGATGACCTCGCCGGGCCGGTTCAGCCCGCCGGTGGAGTCCTCGCCGGTCTCGCACACCCGCCAGCCGCCGCCGTCCCACGCCTCCCACACCAGCGGGGGCTGGCGCGGGTCCACGCCGATGCCCTCCACGCGGCTGTCCAGGCGCACCGCGACCACGCAGCGCGGCACCGCCGTCGGCAGACCGAACAGCAGCGCGTCGCCCGGCTCCGGCGCCGTCTGGAAGGCGGGCACGTGGCGGCCGTCGGTGAGCTCCCCGGTCCGGTCGGCCTGCTCTCCGGTGCGGGGCGCGGTGACCAGTCGGGTCAACTCGCTCGGCATGATGCGCAGTTCCTCGGTGGTGGTGAACACCACGGCCTCGTCGCCCTCGCCGCCCGCCGTGGTCACCTCGGTGCCCGCGGGCAGCGCCACCGTGTCGGGCTGGGGCGCGGACAGCCAGAAGTCGACCTCGGCCACGGCCGCCGCCGGCGGGAACAGGCGGATGCCGAGCAGATCCAGGAACGCTGTGTAGTTCTTGTCGGGGACCCGGTTGAGCCGGTACAGCAGCTGGTCCACGAGGTAGGCGAACGTCTCGATCAGGGTGACGCCCGGGTCGGAGACATTGTGGTCGGTCCACTCCGGGGCGCGCTGCTGCACGTACCGCTTGGCCTCGTCGACGAGGTGCTGGAAGCGCCGGTCGTCCAGGTTCGGGGAGGGCAGGGCCATCAGTCGGCGCCCCATTCCTCGGCCCCCTCCTCAGAGGGGATCGTGTAGAAGGGAAAGACCAGGTTGCGCCGGTCGTTGGTGGAACGCAGGGTGTAGTGCACGTCGATGTAGAGGGTCCCGGCCTCGACCGCGTCGTAGGCGACCACCACGTCGTCCACCGCGATGCGCGGCTCCCACCGCTCCAGGGCCTCGCGCACCTGCTGTGCGATGCGGCCGGCGGTGGCGCCGTCACCGGGCGCGAAGACGTGGTCGTGGATGCCGCAGCCGAACTCGGGGCGCATCGGCCGCTCGCCGGGCGCGGTGCCGAGGACCAGGCGGATGGCCTCCTCGATCTCCCGTTCCCGCTCGACCATGCCGATCCCGCCGGTCGGCCCGACCCGCAGCGGGAACCCCCAGCCGCGGCCGATGAACCGCTCGCTCATCACACGCCCCCGATCAGGACGTTCAGCGCGCCGGCCGAGATCATCGCGCCGCACGTGGTCTGGTCGCGCATCCGGGCGGCCGGCAGCCCGCCGATGAGGACCTCGCCCGAGGCGACTGCGGCCGGATTGGGCAGGATCACGTTGCCCGGGCCCAGGGCCAGGTGCGGTGGCATCGCGCAGGTGTGCAGGCTGCCCGCGACGGCGGCGGGACGGCCGCCGATCAGCACGGTCGCGACCGCCACGGCGGCGCCGGGCGGCGGGGTGGCGATCACCCCGCCGTGGTTGGTGGGGTCACCGGTACGGGCTGCGGCCGGCATGGATGCTCCTTGGGAATCTCGGGGAGAGCAGGGGTCAGGGGAGACAGAGGTCAGTTGATCCGGATGAGCCTGGCCTTGAGGACGCCCAGCAGACCGCCGTCGACGGTGACGTTCGACGAGCCGTTGACGCTCACCGTGCGGCCGCCGATCCTCACCCCGACCCTGCCCTGGATGTCCACGTTGCGGCCCGACACACTCACGTCGCCGCGCCCCGCGTCGAGGGTGATGCCCTTCTTGTCGAGCAGGACGGAAGTGAGGGGTCGTTGGCGGCCCTTGGCGGCGTACACGGTCAACTCGATGCGGTCCCTGCGGTTGTCCAGGAACACTTCGAGGCGTTCGTCGGCGCTCGTCAGCCGCACCCCGGAGCGGCCGGGTGCCCTCGCGTCCAGCAGTTCCACCCGGTGCCCCGAACGCGACACGATGGAGCGGCGGTTGACCTTCCCGGTGGTCTTGTCGATCAGTGGGACGTCGTGCGGCGAGGGCTTGTCCACGCCGTTGTACAGACCGCCGATGACGTACGGGCTGTCCAGCAGGCCCTGTTCGAAGCCGACCAGTACCTCGTCGTTGACCTCGGGGCTGACGACACCTCCGCCGCCCTTGCCGCCCCACTGCACGGTACGTACCCAGTCCGTGACGTACGTGTCGTCCAGCCAGGGGAACTTCAGCCGTACGGCGCCGCGTTCGGAGCCGCCCGGTTCGCGTACGTCCGTCACCACGCCGATCGCCAGACCGGGCATGCGCGGGCTGCGGCCGGGCGCGTTCGCCCCGGTCACCAGGCCCGTCAGGGAGCGGTCCGGGCTGGCGCTGACCCACACCGTCGTCCGGTACCCGCCGTGCGGATCCAGGACGTGCTGCACCGCCGTCGCCGTGTACCGGCCGGAGAAGGCCTGCCCGACGTTGCCGAGCGCGACCGGTTTGCCCGCCCGCAACCCGGGGTTCCCCTCGACCACCGCCTCCAACTCGCCGAAGGCCGCACTGACGTGAGCTGCCGTGGCGTCGGCGACCGCCGTGGCCTCCGCCTGGGTGCGATACGGGGTGTCCGTGACGGTCAGCTTCGACGACTTGCCGAACCGGGCGGCGAACGCCGGGCTCAGCCCCGGCACCACCGTGTCGCTGTTCACCGACGGCTTGCGTGCCACCAGCGGCCGTTTCGTGGTGACGTCCCAGCCGCGCACCTCCACCTGTGAGGCACCGTCCGCCGCCGACAGCGAGGCCCGCAGCGCCAGCAGGTTGCGCCCGTACTCCAGCACCATCGGGCTGCGGGTGGCCGGGGTCGACGGCGCGGGCGCGCCGGACGCCTTCTGCGGCCTGGTGAACTGCAGCAGTCCCTTGTCGTCGACGTGCACCTGCGCGCCGCTCTCCCCCGCCAGGTACTGCAGGAAGTCCCAGTCGGAGACGTTCGCCTGGGACAGCTGCCGGTAGGTGACCGGCGCGGCCTCCACCTTCCCGCAGGCCAGCCCGGCCCCCGCGGCCACCTTGCGGACGATCGCCGCCGCCGTCATGTTGCGGTACGCCACCACCTTGCGGCCCCGCTGGAGACGGTGCGCCTTGGAGTAGGCGCGCACCACCGTGAACGAGCCCGTGCCGTCCCGGTCCAGCTCCATGCCCGTCACCTCGCCGTCGAACAGCCGCTCACGCGCCTGCCCGGACACGGTCACCACCGACACCCGCAGCGGGGTGCCGATGGTGATGCCGGTCGCCTGCAGGAACTCGTGGTCGGGATCGCGGAAGGTGAGCACCGCCGCGTCCGGCAGGCCCATGTTCCCGTCGACCACACAGCTCACCAGCTGGGCGGCCCAGATCCGCGGGAGTTCGCCGGGGGTCTCGATCACGGGGTCCGCCGCGAACGACCGGCCGCCCCGCGCCTCGGGTGTGGTCACTGATCCTCCTCAGCGCCCGCGTCGCGCAGTCCCGGCACCACCAGTTCGGTGCCGGGCACGAGCGCCATCGGGTCGTCGATGTCGTTCGCCTCCGCGATGACCCGCCAGGCCGTCGCGTCGCCGTACTCCCGCCAGGCCAGCAGCGCCAGGCTGTCGCCCGCCACCACGGTGTGCGTGCTGCGGGCGGTGCGCGCGCCGGAGGTCGGGTTCTGGCCCGGAGGGTCGACGCTCGCCTCCTCGATGGACAGTGCGCAGGTGGCCCGCAGCGGCTTTCCGTCCACGTCGAACAGCGTGTACGTCACCGACAGACTCGACAGCACCCCGTCGAACGAGGTGGTCCGCGACGTGCCCCACTCGAACCTCACCCACGGGCTGGCCGGCTTCTTGCGGCCCAGACTCGCCGGGGTCGGCACGCACGCCTTCATCAGCTTCTCCACCGCCTGCTCCACGGAGTTGTCGTGGGTGGCGGTGGCGTCCAGGAACACCTCAAGGCTCAGCTCGCGCGGTCCACTGCCGACGAACTCGGGCAGCGCCGACTGCCCCGCCATCCGGGACGGGGAGCGCCGCCACTCAGTGGTCTTGCGCAGCTGCAGGGTGGACGGGTTGAACTGCAGGTCCACCCGCGCGATCGTCCCGCCGGGCTTCGCACCGACGGAGGCCGGGGGCTCCTTCAGGGTCAGCTGGGCCCTGGTCCGGCTGGTGCGGACCGCTGGGGACATGGCCGTGACTTCCTTTCCGGGGACGGCGGTCGAGGGTGGTGGTCGTGGTGCCCGGCGGGTCAGGAGGGGCGCAGCCCCTGGTGCGCGATCTCCAGGGTCTCCACCGCGGCCTGCGAGTTGGCGGGATCGAAGGACGGGCCCTGCCAGCGCACCGGGACGATGCCGAACACCTGCCAGCTGATGATCCGGGTCAGGTCCGGTCTCAGCGCCACGATCTCGCCGTCCTTGGGCTCCACCCGCTTCAGCGTCTCGTCGAGCCAGCGGGCGATCTTCGCCGTGTCGGCGGTGACGGGCCGGGTCAGCGTGATGTTCGACCAGGACACGCGGCTGGGCAGCTGCCAGGTGAAGCCGTTGTTGCCGCCCTCGGCGTACGTCTCCATCTCGACCTCGGCTCCCATGCCGGAGCAGGTGTGGAAGGCACCCAGGTCGTTGCCGCCGATCGCGAGCCGGAAGAACACGCTCGTCGCGAAGATGCTGTCGGTCATTCGTCCGTCACTCGCCAGTCAGTCGTTCGTCGTCCATCGGGGCCCTCAGCGGCGTCCGTCGTAGGGGCGGCCGGTGCGTTCCCGGCCGCGCCGCAACTCGGTGCGCAGCAGCCGTGACACCGGGTCAAGGAGGCGCCGCGCCAGGTCGTCGAGGTCGAGACCGGCGTCACCCGGTGCGGTCCCGGTGCGGTGGGCCGCGGTCTTGCCCGGGCCGGATGCGGAGGTCTCGGCGGGCGCGGACGAGGCCGACGACGACCGCGACCGGCCCCGCGCCGGTACTTCCTTGACCTGTACGCCCTTGAGCAGGTCGGCACCGGCGGTGCCGTTGGCGTCCCGCTGCACCGGGGCGGGCGACCCCGCTGTGCGGGCGCGGCCCGACGGGGCGGTCCGCGCCCGAACCACGGGCACGGGCCCCACCGACGGCGGGGCCGCCGGCGGCCGGTCCGCGAGCGGCGGCGTCCGCGGGGCGGTCACCGGCAGGGGCCGCGCCGGTACGGCGGCGGACGCACCGGCCGTCACACCGGCCGTCGTCGGCGGAGGTGACGCGGGGCGGACGACGGGAACCCGCTGAACGGGAGCCCGGGAACCCGTCGTTGGGCTCCCCGAGCCCCTGTCCGGCGATCCGGGGTGCGCGGTCGCGCCCTGTGCGACCTGCGGCGTCGCCGGGGCGGGCGCGCGGGGTGCCGGGTACACGGGGGCCCCGCCGGTCCGGGCTCCGGCCGGCGCGGTGGCCTGCGAGGTGGTCCGCTCGCGGGCCCGCGTGCTGTTCCGCGCGATGCCGGCCGGCTCGGCAGCCGGTGCGCCGGACCAGCGCGCCGCCACCACGGGACGGCTGCCGGTACGGACGGCGACGGGCGGTACCGCGCCTTCCGGGGTCCCGGTGCTCAGGGTCAGCGGACGGGCGGCGAGCAGCGAGAGGGTACGCGGTGCGGCCGTGGCGGACCGTGCCGCGGAGCGGGCCACGGTGAGAGGGAGGGGGCCCGCGGAGCCGGGAGGCCGGGTGCCCCCGTCGCTCGCGGTGCCGTCCCCGCTTCCGGCGGCCGAGCCGCCCGCAGCGCGTGCGGTGCCTCCGGTGGCTGTGACGCCGGCAGCGACCGCCCTGGCCACGACCACCTGGCCACGCGGACCGGCGGGGCGTTGGGGGCCCTGCCCGCCGGAGCCCGGCCCGTCCGCCCGCTGGGAGCCCTGCCCGCCGGAGCCCGGCCCGTCCGCCCGCTGTCCACCGGACGTCGGCCCATCGGTGCGCGGTCCCGCCGGGCCGGGCCGACCGGCGCGCGATCCGTCCGGGTCCGCCCAACCGGCGCCCGGCCCGCCGGACGCCGTGCCGGGGCGTCGCGGATGTGCTGCCGCGCGTTCCGGGTCCACGGCGCCTGCCGGTCGCGGCCGGTCGGGTACGGCGGCCGGGGGCGGCGTCACCAGCGGTGTGGCGGGCCCGGTCGCGTGGCCGGCGTGAGCGGCCTCGGTGGTGTCCCTGGTGGAGGAATGGTCGGCGAGGCGGCGTTGGACGTGTGCCGTCCCCAGCAACGGGGCGTCCGCCGGAGCCACGGGCGCCGTGGCCCCCGTGGGCGGCGCCGCGGCGGACGCGGAGGCCTGGTCCTGGCGGGCCTGAGCACGCCGGGCGTCCGGGCCGGACGTGGTACGGGAGGCGCGGGCACCGGACGCGGCGGAACCGGGCGGCTCGGCGCTCGGCGGCAGCGCGGACAGCGGTGCGCCGAGGCCACCGCGCACGCGTGCGCCGGAGCCGCCGGGGCCGGAGGTCCGGCGCGGGGCCTCGGGGCTGCCGGGACCGGAGGCCGGACGCGGAGCCTCGGGGCTGCCGGGACCGGAGGCCGGACGCGGAGCCTCGGGGCTGCCGGGACCGGAG